>NZ_JAHKSI010000007.1 GCF_019720915.1 Alkalihalobacillus sp. TS-13 | reverse complement strand
TCAAACTCCAAAATTGTCCATTAATACAACTTAATCCCATGATTCAAACCACTATTAATAATGAACCACTATAAAAACTTAAGAAATCTAAAGAAATCCAAAGATTACCCTTTCTTTATAGAGGGAGGATTCTTGAATAACCGTTTAGTTTGAAATAATAACAGGACTTAAGAGGGTAGTTAATGATAAAGAAATTAAGTATTATAATTGTTTGTATACTGTTTTTATTTATTGTTGGTTGTACTCATTCAAATGCAGCTAATTCAAAAGAATTCACTCCATCTGATACTGATATTGTAAGCAGACTTTTTGATGATATAAAAAACGAATCAAGATTAAAAGAATTTATACAAAATACAGAAGCAGGGCAGAAGGATAGTATTCGTGTGGTTACTTACACAAAAGAAGGAGCCCCAATCTTAACAAATATAACATTTGATGGGGATAATCTTGAAGTTTCTAGTGATAGCACAAGAGATGACTACGGAAGCAAGGAAATGAAGAAATTCAAATGTAAGGAAATTTTAGCTGAAGGAAAAAAATATTCTATGATAAGTTGCGATGGTTACGAAGTTCCTTACCATTTAGCAGAAGATAATAAGTAGTAACCGCTGTATAAACTTGTTCCATACAAGGGGGCAATTATGACATAAAACAACTGCTCAGGGGGCGGCTATTAGTGAGTCGAATTGAATTAAAACGATATAAAATTAAAAACGGTGAAACCATACAGGTCAGAACAGTTTTTCCTGAAGATGCTGACGAGGTACTTAAATTTAATAAAGAGATTATTAGCAATTCACCGTATTTATTGACTACTGAGGAAGAATTTAAGGTAACAATCGACCAGCAAAAAGACTTCTTAAAGCAGATGTTAAATGATGAAGGAAAGCTTGCAATTTTAGCTGAATACCAGGGAGAAATTATAGGCTTTTTAGATTTCCATAACGGAAACAAAAAGAAGATACAGCATCAAGGGAGTTTTGGTATGAGTGTCGCCACTGATTTTAGAAATCAAGGAATTGGTAAAGCTTTGTTAACGGAATTAATTAATTGGGCGAGGGAGAACTCTTTAATTGAGAAGGTTTCACTTGAAGTTTTTGCTATTAATACAAATGCTGTTTCTTTATATGAAAAGGCAGGTTTTATTGAAGAAGGTCGAAAATTAGCAGCTATTAAGGTTGATTCGGACAAGTATTTTGACTTAATTTTAATGTCCTTTTTTACAAAGCAAAAAAACATTGCTAGTGATTGAAATACAAGTTCATCTTCAAGAAAAGGGGGCGAGAGCTGAAGATCGATATAGTGATCTTTATATCTGATATTTGTCAATTAAGGTATGGTAAAACCCCTGATGATAAATTTATTATTGATCTACATCCTAAGTATTCCAACGTTGCGATTACAGCAGGGTTCTCAGGGCATAGAGTTAAATTTAGTAGTGTAGTGGGACAAGCCTTGAGTAACTTGATTATTTCAGGTAAGAATGGAATCGGAAAAGATTTCTAGAATAATAATGTTGGATAACGCAGGATAATTAATGATGTAGTTCTTCAAAAAAGGTGAGTAAAAAGAATTTTCAATAAGTATATACTTTAATGCCAGAATACTTATCTTGAGTCCTCGAGAAAGGAATACCACAGAATGTCAAAAATGGTTAACATGCTTTCTATACTATGGCTCCTTAATACGAGAAAACAAATGACTGCCAAGGAGCTGGCAGAGGAACTAGAGATCAGTATACGTACGGTTTACCGCTATATTGATACGCTGTGTGCAAGTGGCGTACCAATCATTTCAGATGCCGGACATAATGGTGGGTATCGTTTGCTTGATAACTTTACAAAAGCGCCACTGTTTTTTAATCTGGATGAACAGAAAGCGCTTATTCATGCTGCGAATTTTGCCATAGATGCGGGGTATCCCTTTAGTGAAGCATTGGATGAAGCTGTTTCTAAGCTGAAAATGTATACAAACGAGGAACAATTGGATCATATCAAACGCCATTCAGAAGGGTTTGAATTCATCCATCCTCCTGTCGAACCATCATTGAAATCTACCCTCCAAGATTTAGAAATTTCTGTTGCCGAAAGTTCTACGTTATTTATTGATTATCATAAAGGTGGAGAAACTGAACCACTATCGCGCTATATTGATCCTTATGGGATTGTATATTGGAAAGGTAAATGGTACACAGTCGCATATTGCCATCTGCGTCAAGAAGTTCGAAGTTTTCGAATCAATCGTATAAAGGCATTATCCAGAACTGATAACACATTTGAGAGACCTTTAGGATTTTCAGCACGTTCTTTTTTCCTGAAAGGTCTTTTGCCTGATTCAAATCAACTTGACAAACTTATTTCCGTCAAAATTCAAGGCATGACACATGTGCTCGATGACTTGTGTCAGCATTGGATGTTTGGTCATGCACTAATAGAACGTTCTAATAACCAAGCTCATTTCAAGGTCGATTTAGAGTCTATAAACACCTTGATACCTTACTTTCTCCTTCCCTATGGTAAATCCATTACTATTTTGGAACCAAATTTATTACAGGAAAAATTGGCAACGATCAGTTTTGAATTATTCAGTCATTACCAAAATACTTAACTTCACTGACCGTATTTGTCAGTGAAGTTTTTTTATGATGTACATGTAGGGAATAGAATTTATAGGAGGCAAAAAAATGATGAAGGATTTGAAGTATCAATTTTATATCGCAGGTACACCAGAGCAAGTTTGGAAGACATTGGTCTCTCCTGAGGGTACAAAACAAATTTTTTATGGGAGCGTCATCAGATCTACATTTCAAGAGGGCGATTCCTTGGAATATGTTGGTCCTGGAGTGGACGGGGATGAGACGGTGCATGTATACGGAAATGTATTGGAATATGATCCGAACCAGGTCCTTCGATTTACACACTATACCGGAAATGCATATATGAAAGATGATCAGAAATTTGAGTCAAGAATTTCTTATTACCTGGAGCCTGTTGGTTCATGCACGAAATTGACCCTTATCCATGACCAGTGGAAAGAAGGTGATCCTCATTACGAGAACAGCGACAAGGCCTGGTGGATGATTTTGAATAACATAAAGTCTTTGGTGGAAACAGGAAGAACCTTAGACTTTGGGGAAGGACAATAAAAGGATAAATCTGAATGTTTCAAACTAATTAATATTTATTTGCTTAATACGGGTGCAATCCAAGTAAATTGGGTTGCACTCATTGTTCCATTTAAGGGGGCAATTGCTGCATAAGGTGATCGCTTTTCTCTTACTGAAGAATTGGGAAGTTAAATTAAATAAAGATATTGATTGGAAGTTACAAAGATTAGGGGGGAGTATTGGTGAATCTTTTCAAGTTAGTTAAGAACTTATTTTCTTCAATAATGACTGTTGTGTTTATCACCCCTAATGCTGGCGAACTTCTAAAAGCTAAAGAAAAGCTTGAATCTATGGGTATTATTGATTATAAAGTGGAAACAGGAGATAAAACCACAATACATTTTGCGGATCCTGTTGTTCATAAGATTAAAGTATTTAATAAAGATGTCCCCAAAGCAAGAGAAACCCTAAGCCAATCCAAATAGTTTACTACGTAAACGTGGGCAATAATAGATACAGTAGTTGCTCTCAATATCTTTTATTCAAGATATGGGTGCTTTTCTTTAGCAAGGAAAGTGCTTTTCTGTATGTAAAGGGCATTTAATTGAAAAAGAGGTTAATTCTTTCTCAGTTATGGTAAAGTGGAATAAATTGGTGTATAAGGAGTGGATCTATTGATGTTTCAAAAGAAGATGGCACAACAAGTATATACGAAATCAACTTGGGGTTATGTGGCATGTATTTCGGCACTCTTATACGCCGCACCACATCTTTGGTGGGGTATGGGAATATCTGTAGCCTTCCCAGGCGACTTTAAATCATTCCACGAAAACATTTGGTCTATAGCTATTGGATTTTGGACAATGGGTTTCTTAGCGGTTCTTGCATCACTCTTTGCACTTTCTTTTATACAACCATGGGGTCGAAGAATTCCCCGTATAATGCTACTCATACTCGGGTGGATTTCATCAATCGGGTTGACATTTTGGGGTCTCGGTTTTTTTTATCTAAGGTTTTTTATAGAAATTGGTCGTGTGATATCTTCCCCACAATTTACTTATCAAGATTCAAATATACACCCTATAATTTGGGGTTACATTTGGTATTCATTGTTCTTAGTTTGGGGGATCTCGTTAGGCCTTACCGTCCTGCAGTATCAAAGAAAATCTCGTGTACAGAATGAGGAAGTTAATAAATCCATATCTATAGACAACTAAGTGTACGCAATACGTGTAGAAATCACATGTATTTAATTTATAGAGTTTCGAGGTAAGTGAAGTTCGCTAAAATTATGTAGTAGCTTATTCATGAATCGGGCGCAATTCAAGAATATTGGAGTGTGCCCATTGTTCCGTTAAAGGGGGGCGATTACTGCATAAGGTGATCACTTGTTCTTACTGAAGAATTGGGCAGTTTAGTTTAAGTACTTTTTTCAAAAAGTTATTAGCCAAGTTTTCTTTATGAAAAATTGAAACTGAATATGTCTTAATCATATCGACCATCCTATAGACGAAACTATTTTGATGTCTAGTACAAGGTGATGTTGAATGATTTTATGTTTGGTTATTTATTATTGGTTGATGGGCACTCTCCTTCTTGCAGCTCCTTATTATCTACCGCATTGGCTTCACAGATGGAAAGAAAAGGTTCAGCTGCGTGCGCGAGCTTTAGATGAGGATTGCAATATTGAGAGCATCAAGAAGAACATTGTAGCAAATACGATTTTTTCAATTCCTGATTATGGTATCAAAATTTATTTTCCTATTTATGGTGCCATTAAGATTGTCCTCGGGTTTATTGTTTTGTCTCTAATCATCCATTTTGATAAAATTTGAAAACCTCATGTAAAAGTCCCCAATCCAAGCGACGGATTGGGTTTTTAATATTTAATACGACCTTATCTTCAAAGAACCTCTCGAAAGTTATCTTTCCATTTTTAAGTTATTATTTAATACGTTTTTACTATGAAAGTGTTTGTTTGGTATAGGTGTTTCGCATTCTTTCGACAAATTACCCACGAAAATATTCATTCTTTTAGGAACTATTATTAGGATAGAATAGTTTCTATTTGTGTTTTTGCCTTAAGGAGTGTCTTTTTTGGAAATAATTATCGCATTATTTTTCTTATTAAGTGTAACCTTTCCGATTTTACATTTATATCATTGTTTACCCTGGTTTCGTGAACATAACGAAAGGGTCCAACGAGATCCTAAGCTGAAAAAATGGATGATTGAACATGGATATGAAGATGAAAAGGGAATAAGTATATTGGTTCCCTGCTACAACGAAACAGGAATTCTAAAGACTTCAATAGAGAGTATGAAAGAATTATCTTATTCTCACTTTGAAGTCATTTACATTAATGACGGTTCAACAGACGATACAAGTGCAAATATGAAAGAATTCCTACAGTTGAAACCGTGCCCGATGACTTCAATTAGTAAGCTCTCTCATGAGAGGGTCGATGGAACTTATCAGTCAGAACTGTACCCTAATATCTATGTAATCGACAAGCTGAATGGCGGAAAAGCTGATGCCTTGAATGCAGGAATAGAATATGCCAGTAACAATGTCATCATTACATTAGATGCAGATACGATTCTGGCCGATAATGCATTATCTGCTGTCAATGATGTGATGAAGGATGAGGGTGTAGTTGCAGCAGGCGGGATGGTCCACGTTTTACAGACGAAAACGGATAAACCATTGCACCGCTTGTCTTTACGTTTTGCAAATATGCTGGTACGTGTCCAGGTTTTGGATTTCTTAAAAGCATTCTATATCTCAAAACTTTCCCTTGTCCGTTTTAAAGCATTGGCAGTCATATCAGGAGCGTTTGGTATTTTTAGAAAGCAGGTTTTAGTAGACGTAGGCGGTTATCGAAAAACTATAGGTGAAGACATTGACATCACCCTGCGGATCCATAGATATATGGCGAAGCATAAAAATTTGAGGATCAGTTTTATAGCAGATGCAGTCGGTTATACTGAATTACCCGAGACATGGAGAGATTTGACCAAGCAACGTTTACGTTGGCAAAAAGCATATATCGATTGCGTTGTTCATTTCCATTCATTCTTTAGAAAGACGTTATTTACTAGAGCCGTATCTTTCTTTTATATTTTCGAAACGTTCCTGGTTGGAACCCTTGCTTCTTTCGTAATGACAGGCATAATGATTATGAACATGTTACACGATCCTCAAAACGCTTATTTGAACTACGTGTTTTTTTATTTATTTTGGCTCTTTGTCTTTGGTTTAGTATACGATCTGGTAGCCATTGCGATTGGAAGACATTACGGGTTTTCATTTGAATGGAAAGATAGTTTCCGTTTAATATCGGCGCTTATTTTTGATATTTTTGTTTATCGTTTTGTAACGATGTATTTTGTAATGTATGGTAGTATATCTTATTTCTTTAACAGAAAGTGGAACAAAGTTAAGCGGACAGGGCGGAATTATCATACTGACTCTAGGCATGCAGCATGAGTTTTTTAGCGGGTGAGAGAATTAATGTTTAAGAAAATGATTCTATTTATATTAACGTTCAGTACTGTAGTGATTTTGGGAGCAGGAAGTTTTGCATGGCAATTCCTGACGTCTACTTCATCAAGTATACATGAAGATATCGATATCGAAAGAAATCCCAAATTCGAAGAACACCATGAACAGATCAATCTCAAGAAAGGTGATCCGATTTCCATACTCGTTATGGGGATCGACAAAGCAGCTGGTGAAAAGCGAGGGCGATCGGATTCGTTGATACTATTGACCATAAATCCTCATTCTAAATCAACGCACATGGTAAGTATCCCGCGTGATACCTACACCAAGGTAAAAGGTGCTGAAGATAAAATCAACTCCGCTTATCATGTTGGAGGGGCAGCGATGACGATTGCCTCTGTTGAAAATCTCTTAGATGTTCCGGTGGATTATTATGTGAAGGTCAATATGAAAAGCTTTGTACAAATCGTTGATGCAGTTGGTGGCATCGAAGTTGATAATGACTTAGATTTCAATACTAATCATTCAACTTTCACCTATAAAAAGATGCATTTTCCAAAAGGCCAATTAAGTTTGACCGGTGAAGAAGCGTTGATATATGCACGGATGAGGAAGCAAGATCCACGTGGTGACTTCGGCCGGCAAATCCGTCAACGTCAAGTGATTGAAGCAGTAATTGATAAAGGAGCGAATATATCTTCTGTAACGAAATTCGGTGAAATCGTAAAAATTGTCGAACATAATGTCAAAACGAATATGACATTCAATGATATGTGGAAGGTCCAATCGAATTATAAAGGTGCTCGTGAAAATATAGAGCAGCACAAAATGGACGGAGCGGACAAAAAAATAAAAGGTACCTATTATTATATACCTGATAAGAAAAAGCTTCGAAAAGTTACTGATGATCTGCAGGAGCATTTGGAACTTGATTTATAACCCAGTAAAGGGGGGATCATCCCCTCTTTTTGTCTTGGCTTCCTCAAGATCCATCTTTATCAAAATGCTTCCATGTAAATACAAACCAATCTCCTTAAGACGAACCTAATCAAACAAGGAGACCACGAAATCTATAAAAGAAATCAATAGGGGAAGGGTTTTGCTATGGATACGCTAATTTTTCTTGGAGTAATTCTAGTACTGATGTGTATTATCTTCGGGCTGCTCGTGTTTATTAAGAAAAAACATGTAGATTATGATGAAATGATTGATGAGTTTCAAACAGAAGCAGTCGCAAGTCTTACTAAAGTTGAAAATGATCTTTTGCAAGAGAAAGAAAAGGTGGCAGATAAGATCAAGGAAAGTTATGAAAGCAAAATAAAAGAATATAAGAAATATGTTCACACCATAGAAAAGCTCTCTAGAACGACAAGTGAAGCGAATACACATAATATATTGACCGAAATTAAGAGAGAATTGGTTGCTGATTATGTAATCAAATCTGCGCAAATGAAAATCTTGTCTAATGTTTTTTTGCCAAATAAGACAACTAGCGGAGAAATATACCCTGTAAAAATCGATCATATTGTAATAATGAGGACCGGAGTTTACATCATTGATACAAATGAATTTACTGGGGATGTATTGTATGGTGTAACAAAAGGAAAAGCAAAAGAATTCTCACTCATTCTCGATAATCTTTTTCCATTCGAGGAAGTTCAGAGTGAAAAAACCATTGTACTTAGGAAAGAAAGGGAGAATATAAATGGATTAAATGTGATCCCAGTTGATGATCCGAAAAAGCATGTTATGACAGGAGCTGCTGCTCTCAATCAATTGCTTGAAAAACAACTAGGTCATTTTTCAACTATACCTATCCTTTATTTTGATCATCATGAAAACAATTTTGTTAATTATTCACACTCTAAATCCCCTTATGTGTTTGACGATAAACCAAAACTTTATCAATTCTTTTTGAAACAATTAAAAGAAGGAAATAAGCTTCATTCAGAGTTTGAATTAGAAAAGATAAAAAATGTAATAGAAAGCCTTAGTATTGATTATTAAACGAACCCACCAGCATGGTAATGAAAATCGCTATAAAACATGTCATTTTGACAAAGGACAAAGGTCTCAACCATTTTCAGGGAGGGGCTTTTTTACATTGAAAGAAAGTATAATATACATTCTTCAATATAAGTTCAACTAAAGTCCAGCCATCGCCTAAGGCTTGGCTTTACCAGGTTTTCTTTATTGGTTTTTCACATGGATGCTATGTAAATTCATTAATATGAATGGATACGAACTAAGCTTTAAAGGTATTCTCGAAGTTTATAATAAAAAGACAAATGGAGAGGTTTAAATGGAGACTATTTTCTTTATTGCTATCATTCTCGTTTTGATTTGTGTCGTAATTGGATTATTACTGTTTGTGAAGAAGAAACATAGGGATTACGACGAAATGATGGAAGAATATCAAATGAAAGCGACTGCCAGCATTGCAGAGATAAAAGATAATTTAAAAAAAGAGAAGGAATCAGAGGTTGAGAATGTCAAGGAAAGTTATGAGATGAAGATCAGTGACTTTAAGGAATACATCCATAGTGTTGAAAAATTCTCTCGAAGCTCGAGTGAAATCCACACGCATAAAATATTGACTGACCTTAAGAAAAAACTTGTTTCGAATGGAAAAATCGACTCGTTGCAGATGTTGATGATGGCCAATGTGTTCATTCCATATAAAACAGCTGATCGAGAGGTGCAGTCGACAAAAATCGATCACCTGATTGTGATGAAGACAGGAATTTACCTTATCAATACGAAAAATTGGAAAGGGAAAATCCTATATGGAATTTCGAAAGAGAAAGCTAGGGAGTTCCCGTTTCTCCATGAAAATCTTTATCCCTCAGAGGATAAGGAAACTGAAAAAACGATTATCTATTCGAATAGTGAGAGCCAGCCTTCTGAGTTGAAGGTGCGTTCGATTGATGAACCAACCAAACAAGTGATGATCGGTTATAAGACCATTAACGAGTTACTCGAAGAGCATTATGGGACTATTCAAATGACACCGATCCTCTACATCGACAATAATATGAATCTTATAAACTACTCATCAAATGTTGTTCCTCTTGTCTTTGATCAGATCGAACCGCTCTATGAATTTTTTGTCAAAGAAATAGAAGGAAGAGCAGATTTATATTCTGTAGCTGAAATAGAAGAAATTAAGAACTTCATTGAAAACGTCCATATCACGACTTAAGTTAATAAAAAATTCTGTTATTCTTCCTTTTCTTACAGAATTCACTCCCCTTTCCGCGGGCTCAAGAAAAGCTGAAGCGACCGTTTAGTCACGTAGGTCACTGGAAAACTGACGAGGAGGCTCGAACCAAACAAAGACTTGGTTCTGCGTGGGCTCACACATAAGATGTCAATCAATGTGTCGCTGCCGCAGGAAACTTGAAGTGATCCAAGTGACTGGTCGCTGAGCTAGACATCACTTCTTTGCATTCACCTTCTTCTGCAAACCTCCTCGCTCACTTATACAGGATCTCAACACAAAAATGAAATCATTTTCGTGTCTGCGATGAAAATTCTTAGTAGATTTCCTTATGCTGGCTTCGACGTTCACCACATGAGGTGGTGGCTGTTAGTCGAAGATCCTTATTCACTGCGGGGTCTCGCCTGGCTCGCCTTTCCCGCTAGAGTGTCGTGAAGTTCGTGTTAAAAAAATCCTCATAAATTTTCGAAAAAGTCGAAAAAGAGGTTTTAATAGAATGGATAAAGGGTATGTACTAAATTACATGTCATGTTAGGGAGGGATAAAAATGCAAGTTGTAAAGTCGTTGGACCATAAGCCCAACAAAACAACCTATACATCCAATCCCAGAAAATCTAACAAAATCCTACTTAAACCAAATGATGGTCCGAGAAGAAAACCCGAATATAAACAAACATTCTTAAACCCACGATAGAAGGAGCACGGCAACTCGCCTGCTTCTTTTTTTTTGCTTTCTTAGGATTTTTGATACCATTCAACCCTATTATTCATAAAATGAAACAATATGTCACAGGGGGACCGGAAAATGGATCATTATCGCCAAATGCAATCCCAACAGCCAAAATCAGTTCAAGAAGCTCAACAGCAGTTCTTAAAGCATGCAGCATTAGCCGAACATTATGAACGTCATAAGATAGCTTATGCAGGGAATTCCACAGCATACTATAAATACGCAGAGTTACAATATTTCCATAAATCTCGAGCACTGTACTTCAAAAGCTTCTTCTCCGCAACTTCACTACTATGATCTAGGTGCCAGGCACGACAATTCGACCCTTCTGCCCCAAGGGTTCTCAGTCGGTGCCTGGCACCGTTTGCAATGTCTTGCGGCTCAAGGGTTTTGAAACGGTGCCAGGCACAGGAAGGAAATGGGTGCTCCTTGTAGAAATGGTTTGGGTGTAAACTATTGGTTACAGGAGTTGATAATATGAGTGAAGGTATCGAAACAAAAGTTTCCGCGATTGAAATCTTGGACCTACCTGAATTTAAGTTGGTCGGTATGTCATGTTCAACAACCATGGCGGAACGTCACGAGAAGATCCCTGCAATGGTGCATGATTTCTATGAAAACCACATCCATAAGATTAAGAATCGTATTAATGAACCGGTATCCTATGGTTTGTTTGTCGATCCACCGAATTGGAACCCAGATACCGAAGAATTTACCTGGATAGCTGCGGTGGAAGTGAGCCACTTCGACAACATTCCCGAGGAAATGATTTCGAAGGTCATTCCAGCAAGGAAATACGCGACTCTTCGATTTGATCCAACAACTGATAACTTTGATCCGTATCCTTATCTGCATGAATGGATTCAGAACCAGGGTTTAAAGCAAATCGACAACTTCGGGTTTGAGCTTTTCCTTCCTTATAAAGGTGTGGATTCAAAGTTCATCCTGCATCTACCTGTGAAATAAAAAACGGGCTGTCCCAAAAGTGTCTGACTCTCTCCGAACTTTTTGAAAAAAATCGCAGTTTCAATACAAAATGTTGTATTGAGGTGTCTGACACTTTTTTAGGACAGTCCTTTTCTAGCTAGTGGCCACCATGTTCGCCTCCGCCCTCTTTGACAATCTCGAGCTTATCATCGATGATTCCCTGAACCTTATAAGAGATAGCCTCCTTATTTCCTAACAAAAAAGCATGATTATACGGTCCATTTGTCGGGTTGTCTTTGAAAGTCGGTTTGATATCAGAAAAGAATTCATAATGCGTCTGATTTAAT
This sequence comes from Alkalihalobacillus sp. TS-13, assembly GCF_019720915.1. Lineage (GTDB taxonomy): Bacteria > Bacillota > Bacilli > Bacillales > Fictibacillaceae > Pseudalkalibacillus. The sequence continues at coordinate 70,782 of NZ_JAHKSI010000007.1, read as the reverse complement.
TGGCCATTCTCCAACCAGACCATTGGTGCGTGCTTGCCTAGATGGGCAAATGGAGCTCCCGCAAGTGCTAGGTCAGGTGCGGAGGATGAAATGAAAGATACACCGTGCCCAGGGTCCGTCAATCCCCAGCCGAATTTGGTGCTTTTATCCTTGAATTGTGCAAAAGCGATAGAATTTTCAATAGGTGTTTCTCCGCTAATCCTAGTTACTTTTCCGTATTCAGATAACACTTCTTCAGTGTTTTTTGAAATGATCGATTCCGGACCTAACAAGTAGATATTCGCTTTCCCTTTTCTTTTTTCCAGTGCTTGTTTCGTAGCTTCCGGCACACCGTCCTCTGAAACATATAACAACGGTTCTGGCATATGTGCAATCCAGTTTACAGCAGGGGTTGTAAACAGCCGGTCATCATCTTCAAGTGATCCTACAATCACACTTTCAGGGTATTCTTCATTCATTTCTGCATAGGTTTTGTCGATTTCTTTTGCGAATACTGCAGGCTCATCTCCTTCAATATGTTTCACTTCATATCCCTTAAGAGAATTTAAGACGGTATCATCCACGTCTCCCATAACCATGATTTCTGCTCCAGTCATATTCCCTTTTGGATTCAACCGATCGATTTCATTTCTGGTAATTTCTGGGATGTTATCTTTCTCGATGAAGAGGAGAGGACCATCGTTTGGATGATGGATAAGGTTAGCACTCGCTAATGATATTGCCCAGTCCTTGATGGGTGCTAAAATGACGGCACCTGGTCGATTTTCTTTATGGGTAGATGGCCATATGGTCTGCGATGTCATAACGGCCATTTCTACAGGATCAGACGTGTTTAATCTTGTTACATTTTTTGTGTTTAATACAAGAAGGTTCTTTTCCGCATTATCGTTAAAGTCTGTCGGAGCATTGACCTTCATTCCTTTACCGGAAGTATCCTCGCCATTTTTTTCATCTGACACATGCTCGTCATGTTGTTCATTATTTTTCATTTCTTCCTCATGTTTCATATCATTGTGATTGTCAGTGGCATCATTACATGCTGCTAAGGCAATAACTGTCATCACAATCATAAGTAGTTTTAAGTAACTCGACGTTTTCATCTTCTAACCTCCGTAAACTCCATTTGTGAGATAACTTTACTAGAGGATTATGAAGAAGTTGTGAAGAAACCTCAAATTGTGTCCTCTTGCCTAAAAATAGGCAATTGGACATATACGGACGTACCGACATTCTTTTTACTATGAATCCAAACCTGCCCAGAATGTGCTTCGACCAAGCGCTTTACAATAGCAAGACCAATACCGCTGCCGCCTGACTTCCGGTTTCTTGAAGCATCCTCACGGTAAAACCTTTCAAAGACCCTATCAACGGTCTCTTTGCTCATCCCTATTCCGTTGTCAATAACAGATAAAAGAATGGAGTGGTCTTTCTTTTCAACTGTAACGGTGACCCTTCCGCCAGATGGAGTGTATTTCAACGCATTCGTTAATAGATTTATTACCACTTGTATCATTCTTTCCTGATCTATAATGACCTTGGAACGATGAATGCTTCCTTTCACTAAAGTGATGTTTTTCCGCAAAAAGGCACTATGGACAGATTCAATGCTTTGAGTGACGACCTGATCGATATTCACTTGTTCTAATTTCAATTTGAACTCAGGTGACTCCATCGTATTAAGTTGTTCTAAATCATCAACAAGGTGGATCAGCCGATCGATTTCCTCCGTACAGGAGCCCAAGCGTTCTCTTGTCGGCTTCCATACATCATCCTCGAAGGCTTCCATATGGCTTTTCAAGGTGGCTAATGGTGTACGGAGCTCATGTGCGATATCAGCTGTCATGTTCTTCCGCAAAGTTTCTTGTTTTTGAAGTTGGCGTGCAAGGTCATTGAATGAGTCTGCAAGCTCACTTATTTCGTCATTATTTTTCATATGAATACGCGTATTCCAGTCCCCTTTTGCCATCCGCTCGGCGGCATACCTCATTTTTATTAAAGGATCAGCTAATCTTTTCGCTACGAAATAGCTAACTATAAAAACAGGGACGAGTGCTCCTATAGAAGTCCAAAGTATGGATTCGAGCATCGCTTTTTCTAAATGAAGATTATATGTGTTCAGGTTATGACTGCCTGACGTTTCACTTTTAGCCATTTCGAAATGGTAATGGATCTCAAACATAATGATGATACTCGCAATGACTAGAATAGTAGAGGTGACAATAATAAAACTGATAGCTAAACGACCATGCAATCCTTTTATCACGTTCTGCCTCCTGTAAACTTATACCCAATACCATAAATAGTAGTGATATAAGCAGGTTCTTTTGGGTTTCTTTCAATTTTATAACGGAGATTTTTGACATGCTGATCGATGGTCCTCGTATCCCCTTCAAAATCAAAACCTAACACTTTTTCAATTAGTTCATTTCTGGTATATATCCGCCCAGGATGTTTTGCGAGAACGACAAGAAGTTTGAACTCATTCGGGGTCAATGAAAGGTTTTCCCCTTGGAAACGTACAGTATGATTTGCTTGATCTATTGTCAGATTCCCATCATTGTAGGAGATTCGTTCGGCTAAAAGTTGATCGTCGTTTGCACGTCGAAGGATGGTTTTTACTCGCATGATTAGCTCTCTTGGGCTGAATGGTTTAACCATATAATCATCTGCACCGATAGACAACCCTTGGATTTTATCGTCTTCTTTCACTTTCGCCGTCAACATCAAAATTGGTAGGGAATGTTCCTGGCGAATGGTACGACAAACTTCCTCACCTGATCGATCTGGAAGCATCAAATCTAGGATGAGAAAATCAATTGGTGTAGCTTTGAGGACTTTCAAAGCCTCGTTTCCGGAATCGGCTTCTACCGTCACGTAACCTTCTTTGTGGAGATAGGAAGAAATGACATCTCTAATCTTCTTTTCATCATCCACGATAAGAATACGTTTCATAGATACTCTCCTTGAGTTTCATTGTTTACTTTAACTGTATTTTAAAATAAGGCTTTGTTAAATAATACTGTTGATTTCTGACTAAGTTTGATTGAAGAGAAATTTGCGACACTCCTGCAGGAAAAGCAATCCAGGCAAGACCCCACAGCAAGGTACTCCGAGAGGAGGCTTGCGGAAGTAGGTGAATGCAAAGAAGTGATGTCTAGCTCAGCGACCAGTCACTTGGATCACTTCAAACTTCCTGCGTCGTCGACAGCCTCCTCGTCAGTTTTCCAGTGACCTATGTGCCTAACCGGGTCACTTTCGCTTTTCTTGAGCCCGCGGAAAGGGAGTTAACTTCGCCAAAATCAACAATAAAGTATAACAAAGCCTTAAGTAAAAAAACAAGCAATCTAGAAGGTTGACATGAAACCAAAAGGTTACTTATAATTTATATGAAACCAAAAGGTTTCTTTTATAGGAGGAAATGAAATGACAGTAGAGACAATCAAACAATCATCTGTGTTCAACGCACCAATCCAAAAGGTTTGGGAAGCAGTGGCAACTTCCGAGGGGATCGCCGAGTGGTTCATGCCAAACGATTTTAAGGCTGAACTCGGACATGAATTTTCCCTGCATTCCCCGTATGGAATCTCACCGTGTAAAGTGACAGAACTCAATCCGCCGAATCGCCTCAGTTTCTCATGGGGAAAGGATTGGCATGTCACTTTCGAACTCAAAGATTTAGAAGGGAAAACAGAGTTTACATTGATCCATGCCGGTTGGGACGAAACGAAAGTTACAGAAACCGGTGACACGCATGCAGATGTCAGAGAACGAATGGATCATGGTTGGAGAGAGGCAGTACTTCCGAGACTTAAAGAATATGTTGAGGTGTAAAGGACCATGGCAGCAGCTCCTAAACATGATGTCTTTCAAGCAGTAGCTGATCCGACAAGGCGAGAGTTATTGAAGCTTCTTTCCCAGAATGATCGGGCTCTCCACGAATTGACGGAGCACTTTGACATGACTCGTACAGCGGTTTCAAAGCATTTGCGGATTCTTTCAGAAGCAAACCTGGTTATGGGAAGGAAATCAGGAAGGAATAAAATCTATCAGCTACATCCCGAACCATTAAAAGAAGTAAAGGATTGGCTTGCTTATTATGAAAAGTTCTGGGAAAACAAACTCAATATGCTCAAACATTATGTTGAAAATGATGAATCGGATTCGAATTCTTAATGAAGCGGAAATGGGGGATAGGTATGTTTAAAGGGGATAAGGTATATCTCAAACCAATTGCATTAAAAGAAGTCGAGGCGCTACACGACTTAAACGTCAGGAACAGCGATTTCTTCCAACAATTTTCGATGAGCCGGAGTGAAGATTATTACACAATAGAGGGGCAAAAGGAACGAATACGTCAATTCAATGAAAACAGGGAGAAGGATCTAGGTTATCACTTCGGAGTCTACAAGAATGATGAGGATACTTTAATCGGAACAATCGATTTATTCCAAGTCCTACGCGGTTCTCTTCAAGGTGCTTTTATTGGATATTTCCTCGATCAGGAACATAATGGCAAAGGGTATATGACAGAAGCGGTGAAATTGATTGTCAAGTATGCATTTGACGAATTAAACCTGCATCGGATCGAAGCCGGGGTCATGCCACATAACATCGGTTCAATCCGTGTGCTGGAGAAAGCTGGTTTCCATAAAGAAGGCATAGCCAGAAAAAATGTGAAAATCAATGGGAAATGGGAAGATCATCAAGTATTGGCAATCATTAACCCACAAGACTAAAGGGGGCTGTCCAAAAAGTGTCTGAGTCTCTCCGAACTTAACAACATTTTGAGAAAAATCATGGTTTTGATACAAAATGCTCTGTTGGAGGTGTCTGACACACTTTTTTAGGACAGCCCCTTTATTACTCAAATCATATTCACGGCTGCAACACGACTTTGATATTTTCATCCTCTTTTTTATCAAAAATGTCATAGCCTTTGGCCGCGTCTTCCAACGGAATCTTATGAGTGATGATATCCGTTGGATCGAAGGTTTTGTCTTCGATCATTTCATACAATTTTGGCATCAGATGGATGACGGGTGCCTGTCCCATCTTCAATGAAACGTTTCTGCTGAAAAAATCACCTAGCGGGAAGTTGTTGGCTTCTGTACCGTATACACCTGTCAATTGCACAGTTCCGAACTTTCTAACAGACTCAGAAGCTGTCACAATCGGGCTGATGGTTCCAAATTGATTATCCCGATCAGAACCGAATTCTTTGTTAGGTGGAACGGTGCCGTCCATACCGACGCAATCAATGACAACATCAGCTCCGCCTTCTGTTTTTTCGTGCAAGAGAGAGCCGATTTCCTCGTGTTCTTCAAAGTTATAGGTTTCGACTTGGTTCGTTTTACGGGCATGTTCGAGTCGATGATCGACTTGATCGACCGCTATAACTCTTTTTGCGCCTTTCAACCAGGCGAATTTCTGAGTCATCAACCCGATTGGACCACTACCCAGAACGACTACCGTATCTCCCTTTTTTACACCACTATGTTCGACACTCCAGTAGGAGGTGGGGATGACATCGGATAGGAATAATACACTTTCATCATCCAGTTCACTTGATTCGGGAACTTTGAAAGAGGTGAAGTCTGCATAGGGAACTCTCAAGTACTCGGCTTGCCCACCAGGATGATTTCCAAACAGTTCAGTAAAACCGAATAGACCGCCTGGTTCCCCATGAGGGTTCGAGTTGTCACATTGGCTTTCCATCTGGTTATTACAGAAGAAGCAATCTCCGCAACCGATATTGAAAGGGATGACGACTCGATCTCCCTTTTTCAATCTCTTAACCTCAGAGCCTACTTCTTCTACAATTCCCATTGGCTCATGGCCGACAACATAGTCTTGTTCAGGTTCAATTCCGCCTTTATAAAGGTGAAGGTCAGATCCACAAATACCGCTTGCTGTTATTCTGACAATCATATCCGTATTCTCTTGGATAGTCGGATCTTCTATTTTTTTGACTTGCATCTTCTCTTTCCCTTGAAAAGTTACAGCCTTCATTGTTTCCACCATCCTCTATTAAGTAGGTTAGTAATCCTATTTCCCTACAGTATTAGTGATAAACTAAATTTGTATCGCACCCTTATAACTCCTACATTTGTACCAGAAAAAGGAGTTCAGCGTTAATGGTAATTTTGATTGGTTTAAGAAATTTCTTCCGAGCGAAATTTACGACCCTCCTGCGGGAAAGTGAGCCTGGCAAGACCCCGCAGGGAATTAAGGATCTTCGACTATAATAATGAACTTCGACTAAATACCACCACATCCTATGGTGAACGTCGAAGTCAGTACATCCTGTACAAGTACGTCGTGTGGTGATCGTCGAAGACAGCATAAGGAAAGCTTCTTAGAATTCTCATCTCAACACGAAAATGATTTCATTTTTGTGTTGAGATCCTGTGCAAGTGAGCGAGGAGGCTTGCGGAAGTAGGTGAATGCGAAGAAGTGATGTCCAGCTTAGCGACCAGTCACTTGGATCACTTCAAACTTCCTGCGGCGGCGAAAGCCTCCTCGTCAGTTTTCCAGTGTCCTACGTGCCTAACCGGATCGCTTCCGCTTTTCTTGACCCGCGGAAAGGGAGTAATTTCGCCAATATATTAACAGAGCGAAACAATAAAAAAACGTGCAGCCGCATTTCGGCTGCACGTTCTTAGTAAGGCTAATTACTCTTCGATTTTAAAGTGTTTTTCAATGTCATCCAATGTCAGGTTCGCTGCTTTTACACCGCCGGCAGTATTCCAAATTGCGTCGCTAACACGGTGGGCGTTGCCTTCTTTTACGACATCAAGGTTCTTCCACAGTGTGTCATTCGTCCATTCTTCCTCTGTTTTTGACGCTTCTTTATCACCCGTTTCATAGGTGAAGTAGAAGAGGATGTCACCTTCCATGTCCGGAATACGTTCCTTCGTCACTTCTTCTGCAAAATCAGGTTTGTCTTGTGACTCAGGACGTTGGAAACCGATTTGCTCCAGGATGACGCCAGAGAATGAATCCTTAAAATAAATACGTGAATTTCCTGCCAAGAAACGGACTACTGACACTTCCTGGTTTACCTTGTCGCCAAGCTTTTGTTTGATATCTTCAATACGTTGGTCGAAATCAGCCAACACTTTTTTACCTTCTTCTTGTTTATTCAGTGCCTTTGCATAAAGCTTGAAATTGATTTTCCAGTCTCCACGTAATTGCTCTGAGAATACTGTTGGTGCAATATCGTTCAATTGATCATAAAACTTTTCCTGGCGCATTTTGTTTCCGATGATTAGATCAGGATTCAATGAAGCGATCTTTTCAAGGTTGATATCACTTTCTGTACCGACGACTTCTACACCTTCCATGTCGTCAGCAATATGGTCATACCAAGGATCACCAAGCCAAGATTGAACAGCGCCCACTGGCTTCACGCCCATAGAAAGTAGGGCTTCTGTTCCTTCGTTTGTAAGGATGACGACTCTTTCAGGTTTTTCTGGGACTTTCGTTTTTCCCATAGCATGTTCTACGGTAATAGTAGATTTCGATTTATCTCCGTCTTTCTTTTCTTCAGATCCTTCTCCAGATCCGCCTCCGCATGCTGCTAGTGCAACAACGAATGTTAACATAAGTGCAAATAAGCTGAAACCTTTCAATTTTTGCATATGTAATATCCTCCCGAATGTTTTATTGATAATGAATCTCATTCACAATTAGTAGTTTATAACTGTTTTATCCCCTTGTCAATAAGAAATTGATAATGATTATCATTGACAGTTAAGCCCAGCAAGAATAGACTTAAATAGGAAACGTTATAAAAAGAAAGGTTTATACATATGAGGGAACTTTTAAATACGAATGTGAAAAAGTTGGTCGGTCTCCTCGCAGGGATCTTCTTAGTCGTCTTTTTCATCGGGTGCAGTGTCGTTTACGGTTATACTAGCGTCAATTGGGGGATGGTCATCCAATCATTTACCCAGTTTGATGGCTCTAATGAACATATCATCATACAGGAAAGCCGTGTGCCGCGGGCGCTCATTGGAGCTGCAGTCGGCGCAAGTCTGGCGATAGCAGGGGCGTTGATGCAGGGGATCACAAGGAATCCATTGGCATCACCGAGTATATTCGGTATTAATGCCGGAGCTGGTTTTTTCATCGTTCTTGCAGTCACGTTCTTTTCCATATCATCAATCCATCAATTTGCGTGGATCGCTTTCTTCGGTGCAATGGTCACTTCCTTAATTGTCTACTTACTTGGCTCATTAGGAAGGGACGGACTCACACCTGTAAAATTGACGCTTGCTGGAGCGGCGATGGCAGCGATGTTCGCTTCCATGACGCAGGGCATGCTTGCATTGGACGAAAAAGCGTTGGAGGAAGTTCTGTTTTGGCTGACCGGTTCCATTGAGGGACGAAAGCTCGGCATCCTGACTGCAATGCTGCCGTATCTGATCATTGGCTGGATAGGGTCCTTGTTGATTACTGGGCAGATGAATACACTTTCGATGGGGGACGATGTGGCAGCGGGACTTGGTCAAAATACGGTCCTTGTCAAGATCAGTGCAGCAGTGGTCATCGTATTGCTTGCGGGTTCTGCCGTTGCGATAGCAGGTCCAATCGGTTTCATTGGCATCGTTATCCCTCATATTGCAAGAGGGCTTGTAGGCATCAATTACAAATGGATCATTCCTTACAGCGGATTGTTAGGCGCTATATTACTTTTGCTCGCTGATATTGGTGCACGGTATGTCATCATGCCGAAGGAAGTGCCTGTCGGAGTTATGACTGCGCTTATTGGTACGCCATTCTTCATCTACATCGCAAGAAGGGGGTTGAATAGACTGTGAGTAAATACCACCCCTTACGTACGAAATGGATGTCCTTTTTACTAGATAAAAAAGCTGTCTTATACATTATGTTGCTGACTGTCCTCACACTAGTGCTTTTGGTCATCAGTGTCGGCACAGGGCAGATGCAGATCCATCCAGTTGATGTAGTAAAGACGTTACTCGGGATGGGGGACTCGATGAATGAACTTGTCATCAAGTCTTTCCGGCTGCCGCGGATCTTATTGGCGTTGATTGCTGGAATGGCGTTAGCCGTATCTGGGGCGATTTTACAAGGGATTATCCGAAATCCGCTTGCTTCCCCTGATATCATAGGGATCACAGGGGGAGCTTCATTGGCTGCAGTCACGTTCTTAACAGTGTTCAGCGGAAGAGGCAACGCTTTGACTGTGAGTATCCACTGGATGCCGGTCGCTGCATTTATCGGGGCGACATTACTAGGTTTCCTTGTCTATATTTTTTCATGGAAAAATGGCGTCAATCCTGTACGCCTTGTACTGATTGGCATCGGTCTTGCAGCAGCGATGCAGGCGCTGACGAACATGATGATCCTATTCGGGCCGTTGTATTTGGCGACTCAGGCACAAATCTGGATAACCGGTAGTGTGAATGGCGCCAACTGGAATCAGGTGAAGACATTAACACCATGGATTCTCATCTTCCTTTTATTTGTTTGGATGTATGCACGTAGGTTGAACGTACAAGAGCTTGGTGAAGACCTTGCAAGAGGGTTTGGAAGTGTTGTACAAAAGGACCGCCTAATCCTATTGCTTTTCAGTACAGCGCTGGCTGGCGGTGCAGTGGCTTTCGTGGGGGGCGTCGGATTTGTCGGTTTGATGGCACCGCACATTGCACGAAAGCTTGTAGGATCTTCATTCGGAGCATTGATTCCGGCTTCCGCATTAGTAGGAGCGCTGCTCGTGATGGGTGCGGATTTGATTGCAAGAACCGCCTTCGCCCCATTGGAAGTGCCAGCCGGTGTTTTCACGGCGGCATTAGGTGCACCATACTTCATCTACTTGCTCTATCGTTCAAGGAATAAATAACAAAAGGCTACGGAAAGCGATTTATTTCTAATCTCAAAAAAACATTAAACTAACAAAAGAAAGAAGCAGCCGGCTGGCTGCTTCTTTCCTTATATACGTCTTAGATTTTTACATTGATGTCCGCATCTTTCTTCAGTTCTTTCACTTTTTGAGCTACCTTTTCTTGCTTCTGTTTCTCTTGCATTTGTTTTTTAAGTTGATCTTTTACTTCTTCATACTTTGGAGCTTGTTCTCCTTGAGCTTCTTTCATTTGGTCGTAATATTTTTTTAATTCTTCCTCAGAGACCTCTTCAGCCGGAATTTCTTTTTCCACATAAGTCTCATACTGGATTTGTGCTGCGATCTGTTCTTTCAATTGTTCTTCATTCAGCTTGTTGGTCTTCAATGCTTCCTTGAATTTCTTGTCATCGTCAAATTGACCTTTGATCTGATCGATCTGTTTGTTTACTTCATCCTCTGATGCATCATAGCCCTTTGCTTCAGCCTCTTGAACGATCACTTCGAAATCCACAAGACCAGTGACGACTTGCTTTTTCAATTGATCTGCAACTTTTTTAGATGTAGGATCTTGTCCCATTTGTTGATACTGCATTTGCATTTGGCCTAATGCCCGGTTGAAATCTGCTCCTTTGATTTCTTCATCATTGACAGTAGCAACCACTTTATTTTCATCAACCTGTTGTTCTTCCATCTTTTTCTGCATTTCTTCCATCTGTTCTGTTTTTTCTTTATTCTCTTTGTCCTTTTGTTGACCTTCTTTGTTTTCGTTACCTTTACCCTCTTCATTACCACCACATGCTGCTAAAGCGAATGCAAACAGGGCGACTAAAGCTGTATACATGATTTTTTTCAAGGAAAATTCCCCTTTCAAACAATGTTGTATTCCTCAATTGAAAGCTGAGGTAACTTTTGAACCCCTCATTCTACATTCTTCGAACAAGGTTAAGCATTTTGCTTCCATATGGTAGATTTTACAAAAAGAAATATCTTATACCAAATGTTCGTCCATTTGGTCCCCTATGTTAGTACAAATTCCGAAAAAAGTAAAATCGACAGCTGTTTTCTAAAAGATTGTTACTTATTAACTACAAATTGAATGAAAACTGAATGAAGGACCGCGATCCACTATCATCATCCTCTGAAACCTGACGACTAATATCTTTAAAATGGCTGTTTTCTAAAAGTATGTTGCTATTGGAATGTGAGATGAAATGTGTTGAACCTTTTGACAGAGGAAATATGCGAGACTCCAGCGGGAAAAGCAAGCTAAGCAAGACCCCGCAAGCGAGGACGCGCTGAGGAGGCTTGCAGATTGCCCGCGGAAAGCGAGTATATTTTAAAACAACAATCTATTCGAAAACAGCCTTAAAAATTCTTCCCGATTTCTTTTTCAAAATGTGTTGACATTCGTATAGAAATAAAGTAATTTAGTATCAATTGATTAACTTTGAATAAACATACATTAAAATAAATAAAAATACACAACAAGGAGTGGAGCTTAATGAGCAAAGGGAAAGTGGTTTTAGCTTATTCAGGTGGGTTGGATACTTCTGTATCAATCAAATGGATACAAGAAAAATACGGTTATGATGTAATTGCACTTGGTTTAGACGTAGGAGAAGGAAAAGACTTAGAAACCATCAAAAACAAGGCGCTGAGCGTAGGTGCTATAAAATCGATTGTAGTCGATGCGAAGGAGCTTTTAGCAAAAGAATACTTATTGCCTGCATTGAAATCGAATTGCCTGTATGAAGGAAAGTATCCGTTATCCTCAGCATTATCTCGTCCCCTAATTTCGAAGCTTTTGGTGGAAGTCGCTGAACAGGAAGGTGCAGTGGCGGTTGCACACGGCTGCACTGGAAAAGGGAATGATCAGGTACGATTTGAGGTTTCCATCCAGGCTTTAAATCCGGATCTTCAAGTCATTGCACCTGTTCGTGAATGGGGAATGACACGTGATGAAGAAATTGAATATGCAGCAGAGAAAGGCATTCCGATCCCGGTCAATCTCGACAATCCTTTTTCAATCGATGCTAATATTTGGGGCCGTGCTTGTGAAGCGGGTGTCCTTGAGGATCCATGGGCAGAGGCGCCAGAAAATGCGTATGATTGGACAAATCCAATCGAAATGACTCCAAATGAGCCTGAATATCTCGAAATCGATTTTGAAGAGGGAGTACCTGTCGCTCTAAATGGTGAAAAGACACCGATCGTCGAGTTGATCGAAACATTGAACGAAATCGGTGGAAAACATGGGTACGGTCGAATCGACCATATTGAGAATCGTCTCGTCGGAATCAAATCCCGAGAAGTGTATGAGAACCCTGCTGCTTTGTTGTTGATCAATGCACATAAAGAGCTGGAATTCTTGACGTTGCCTCGCGAGGTCACTCAATTCAAGCCTCAGGTGGAGCAACAGATGGCGAAGCTTGTATATGAAGGCCTTTGGTACTCACCATTACGCTCTGCATTGGAAGCCTTCATCAATGAAACACAAAAGGTTGTAAGCGGCACAATCAAAATCAAGCTGTTTAAAGGTAACGCAACAGTTGTTGCACGTAAATCTAGTCATAGCTTATATAACGAGCAGTTAGCGACCTATTCAGAAGGAGATCTCTTTGATCACAATGCTGCTGTAGGCTTTATCAAATTATGGGGGCTCTCGACGAAAGTACATGCTGAAGTGAATAAGAAGCCGAATCTTAAGGCAGTCAGCAAGGAGAAATTGTATGGCTAAACTTTGGGGCGGCCGTTTTACGAAAGAAACCAATAAGCTTGTTGAAGAGTTCACAGCCTCCATTGAATTCGATCAACAGCTTGCATTAGAGGATATAAAGGGTAGTCTCGCGCATGTCCAGATGCTTGCGGAATGTGAGATCATTTCACTTGAAGAAGCTGACACGATCAAAAACGGGCTGGAAACATTAAAGAAAAAAATCGAGAATGAAGAGCTTGAATATGCGGTTGAACATGAAGACATCCATATGAATATCGAGAAGCACTTGATTGATGAAATCGGAACTGTAGGCGGTAAACTGCATACAGGGCGCAGCCGGAATGATCAGGTAGCAACTGATATGCATTTATATTTGAAAACCAAGACGACTGAGATCATCCAGCTTGTCGAACAGGTCCAACACTCGATCTTGGTACAATCTAAAGCGAATGTTGATACCATTTTACCTGGTTATACACATTTACAACGTGCACAGCCGATTTCTTTCGCCCATCATCTGATGGCTTACTTCTGGATGTTCGAGCGAGACAAAGAACGATTAGTCGATAGTCTGAAAAGAGTGAATGTCCTTCCGCTCGGTGCCGGTGCGCTGGCAGGTACGACGTTCTCGATCAATCGGGAGAGAGTGGCTGAAATCCTTGAGTTCGATTCGATCTACCCAAACAGCATGGATGCGGTAAGCGACAGAGACTTCATATTAGAATTTCTCTCGATCGCTTCAATCATGATGACGCATATATCGCGTCTTTCAGAAGAAATGGTGATCTGGTCGAGTCAGGAGTTCGGTTTCATTGAGTTGGACGATTCTTTCTGTACCGGTTCAAGCATCATGCCGCAAAAAAAGAACCCTGATGTCCCAGAGCTTTTACGGGCGAAAACGGGACGTACGTATGGGAACCTTATGGGATTATTAACTGTCTTGAAAGGTTTGCCGTTAGCGTATAACAAGGATATGCAGGAAGATAAGGAAGGGATGTTCGATACGGTCAAAACGTTGGATGGATCGTTGAAGCTTCTGGCACCGATGATTGAAACGATGACGGTGAACACAGGAGCGATGCGAAAGGCTGTGACTGAAGACTATTCGAATGCCACTGATTTGGCTGACTACCTCGTTACGAAAGGATTGCCTTTCCGTGAGGCTCATGCGATCATCGGTCAAATCGTCCTCCATGCAATCCAACAAAAGAAATATCTCTTAGACCTTAATCTCGAGGTTTATCAGGAATTCAGTCCGTTATTTGAAGAGGATATCTATGAGGTCCTAGCACCCGAAAACGTGGTTGCTGCGAGAAACAGTACAGGCGGGACGGGACAAACACAAGTCAAAAAGCAGATTGAACTCGCTGAAACAAAACTGAAAAGCGTAGAGAAGGTATAAAAAAAGGGTGACCCACCATAAGGACTAAGGGGTCGCCCTTTTTAGATTGTAATATTCACTGAGTAATTCGCGCCATTAGGAAGGAATTTATACGGACAGTAATACGTATTTTTGACCTGAGCGTGTCCGTATAAATCCCTGATGCGGTTATCTCGACAAGTTTCCGGAAAATCGCAACATGTTCCAGAAAAATCACAACGTGGAAATATCGCGACAAACACTGATTCTCTATCATTTAAATCGTATAAGGTGAGATCAGAAAGATGATCATCAACGTATGGAAGAGGGAGAAGTATCCGAATTCCTGATAGAGATTCCAATGACTTTTCCTTACAAGTTTTGTGAATAACAGACTTAGAAGGACAAGTACGATCGGAATTATTAACGAATGCATTTGAAACGATAAGTAAATTGGTGAAAAAACTTCAAACATCGGTGTGAAAAACCGCTGCAACAAGAAATATTGAAAAATGGTGAATAAACCGATCGTGCTGTATCGGACCCAGCTGCGGCGCTGTTCTATTGCATCTTCATTCCAGAATGAAACACAGAAGAGGAAAATGATTGCCGGTGCAAGCCACATGACGGCAACTAATAATAGAATCAGTCCATATGGCAGCTTCGCCATCCCTGTATAGAAGCCATTCACCCAATCAGAGGCTTGTAGGCTTTCACCTTTTTCGACAAGTTCAGGGTGATCCGATACTGCCATGATCTTAGCGTTTTTTCCTCTTGTATCCAGCCAGAAAAGTTCACCTTCATCAACATAGACGTGATTCTTTGATACAGAGGTTGAGGTGCTGATGTGACTTGCTAGCCACTTTCCATCTTTCGGAACAGCTCGATACACGTTCCAGCTTTCGATTTTCGGTTTGATCTTGCTTCTGATCGATAGATATATTTCTGGACCATTCTCAGTTATAACGAGGTTCATATTGTCGAACACCCGCTGTCTACTATTCGTAAATGTATCGTAGACCCGAACTTCATTAAAAGAAGGTTCTTCTTGTGCTTTTTTGAAGAGAGCGTAATGCCCTCTGACGATAATCGTGCCGCCATGGGCTTGGCCAGTTTGATAGATGAGATGCATCCCATCATCATTTTCAGCAAGGTCGATATCTGTCACACTCTCCCCGCTGATGGAATTGATATCGAATTTCACTGATTCGTTAACGGTGCCCTCATCGGTTTTATATACTGATACTTGGGTTGTATATTCTTCTTTTTTACTTGTTACTGCAAAAAGTCCTTTCTGATCACTTGCAAATACGTTAGAGACCGGGTGATCGGTTATTACCAGCTGCTCTGAAGTTTTGGTTGTAGAATCAACCTTAAAGATCCTATCTTTTTCCCAATAATAGAGATTAGTAACAGAGGCTTCGAAACCATCTATCTTGTCAGCTATCGTTCGTTTCTCTTTCCCATCAAAATAAGTCAACGCTTGATCTTCAATAAAATAGGCAGTATTGTTCTTTGCCCATATAGTAGCCGATAGACCTAGCTCAATCGGAAGGGTTTCTTTATTGGTCACTTCCAGTTTTTCAGTGACATGGACGTTCGTGAGCTTCCCATTTTCATTAAAGTGTACATCATACCCGGAATCAACTTTTTTAGCTGTGAGGAGCTTCCCGGTTACCCCATCGACAATTTCTGTATTACGACTGAGACCTTCCGGAGTCAGACCCCGTTCCTTCATTGCATGGTGAAATGTCAACAACCCGATTAATAGGAAAATAAGCATCACTGGTAAATAGATTGTGCGTTTTTTCTTAACATGCTGAATCACCACCATCACCCCTTTTGATATATTCCAAAATATGTATGTTTTTTGTTACATCGTACTATACGGTTTAGAAGAATAATAGTTTCATTTTTACTAAAAGAAAAGGGATCAAGTGTATGAAGAAGAAAGACATATAAGGAAGTAAAAAAGAGAGGTTTTTATATGAGTCAATTGATCATGTTGAGCAATATCGATGAACATCTAGATAAAGAGTTGGAGAAGAAGATCAGGCAGATTGTCTCAGAGAAAGGTTCTACATTAGGCTATATCCCTTCACAATACGATGTGACAAAACATTACTTCAATCGTATGAAACCGCATTTGCAACGGTTTGGTTTTGATCAATATGTTTATTTTGATATTGATAAAGAATATGAACCTGAAAACCTGGATGAGTTATCGTCCTGTGATGCGATTTACTTATCTGGTGGAAATACATATTATTCTTTGAAGAATCTACGTTCGAGGAACATGCTGTGTTTTCTACAGGACTTTGTAAAAACCGGTGGAGTCTTGATCGGGGTAAGTGCAGGCGCGATGATGATGTCGCCGACAATAGAGGTTGCGCAATTTTTGGACCCCAATGATGTCCGACTTGCCGATCCTGAGGCACTCAACTTAGTCCAGCTGCATTTCTTACCCCATTTCATAGATCGGGTTCGCATGACAGTAGCAGTAGAAAGATTCATGACTCGTACATCAATACCCCTGTATGTATGTCAGGACCGAGCGGGCATTGTAATCGAAAAAGGAAACCTGGAATGTTACGGGAATGTAAGAAGAGCTGACTTCTGAGTCCATGAAAATTGATACATCTTTGCCTAATTCCGTAAGTCTCCTCGTTTTTCACGTACTGTAGAGTCTTGGCGTGCTGTTTTCAGTATGAGTGCAGTGAATTGAAATCGACTGAAACGATCCCAAAAATGAAACCGTATGATCTTTTGCATTGGTTTGGGGCATAGACGGAGAATAAAATCAATCTAGAGGAGGAGGAAAATCCAATCTGCTGACCGGTTAATAAACAAGGGGAATTCCGTAAACTAAGAGTAACAAAACGAACTCGAAAAGGGAGCGGATTCCATGTTTAATATCTACGAAATCGAAAAGATCATCATTGAACTGAAAGGAAAGAATAAAAGAAGATAAGGAAAGAGGCTGACCCAAGAGTGACGGACACTTTTGGGTCTTTTTTGCGGTGGAAATGCTGTGTGTAATGTTTGACGTTATTACGTCATACCTTATATACTAATATTCAAAAGAACGTTTGAATGAATTGGTGAGAGGTGAACGAAATGGCGAAAGACGATGTTTGTAAAGTCAATTGTGTGCATGAAGATAAAGTGAGGCGGATAAAAGCTGATATAGAAGGAAAAGATACCATGTCAGCGGCAAAAGTTTTCAAAGCCTTATCCGATGATACAAGGATCAAAATCGCTTATGCATTGACGATAGAGGAAGAACTATGTGTATGCGATGTATCAAATATCGTTGATTGTACGGTTGCAACGGCTTCCCATCACCTGAGGTTGCTTCGGAATATGGGACTTGCAAAATATCGGAAAGTCGGAAAGCTTGTGTACTACTCATTAGATGATGAACACGTAAGGCAAATCATCCAGACCGCATTCTCCCATTTAGAGGAGGGGAAACACCTTGCAACAAGCTAAAGTGAGAGAAACAGAACAGCATGTATATAAGATCTCTGGATTCACCTGAGCTAGTTGTGCCAAAAAGTTCGAAACGAACGTAAAACGCCTGGATGGTGTTTTAGACGCAAAAGTAAATTTTACAGCTTCAAAGCTTACAGTTAAAGGAAACGCACATGTAAAAGAGATTGAAAAAGCGGGGGCTTTTGAAAACTTGAAAGTCCGTCCTGACCATTTGAAAGAAGAAGAAAAGAAAGAACCGTTTCTGAAACGCCATTGGAATGTGTTCATTGCCGGGATTTTTTTAATAGTCGGTTGGACAATCAGCTTGTTAAACGGAGAAGGATCGTTTTTAGCTAACGGCTTTTATGCAGGTTCTATACTTATAGGGGGATATCGATTATTCCTTATAGGATTAAAAAACCTGCTTAGTCTCGAATTCAATATGAGGACACTCATGACAATCGCAATCATCGGAGCTGCCTTGATCGGTGAATGGGGTGAAGGTGCCATGGTCGTGATCCTGTTTGCAATCAGTGAAATCCTTGAAGCTTATTCGATGGAAAAAGCACGCCAGTCAATCCGCGGATTGATGGAAATCGCCCCAAAGGAAGCGACTGTTCTGCGATACAATAAGGAAATGACAATCCCTGTAGAGGACGTGCTAGTCGGAGATACGATGATTGTTTTACCGGGGCAAAAGCTAGCCATGGATGGACTCGTTACGAAAGGCGGATCATTCGTGAACCAATCTGCGGTTACTGGCGAATCTGTACCAGTCCACCTGTCTGTCGGCGATGAAGCTTTTGCTGGAACATTGAATGAAGATGGCTATTTAGAAGTTGAAGTGACGAAACGGGTAGAGGATACAACATTAGCGAAGATCATCCATCTAGTTGAAGAAGCACAAGAAGAGCGCGCTCCATCCCAATCGTTTGTAGATCGTTTCGCAAAATATTATACCCCCGCCATCATTTTAGTGGCGATAGGAGTAGCGGTAATTCCGCCATTATTAGGGGGAAGCTGGGGAGAATGGATCTATCAAGGGCTGGCTGTCCTAGTCGTCGGCTGTCCTTGTGCACTCGTGATTTCGACGCCTGTTTCCATTGTCACAGCAGTTGGGAATGCTGCACGGAACGGTGTGTTAGTAAAAGGCGGTGTCTATTTAGAAGAAGCGGGGAAATTGAAATCTATTGCATTTGATAAAACCGGAACCTTGACAAAGGGAATCCCTGAAGTCACCGATATTATCCCGCTGGTCGAATACAAGGAGTCTGAAATTATCCGGATTGCTGCTTTTCTTGAAAGTAGATCGCAGCACCCTTTAGCATCTGCAATATTGAAGAAATCTGAAGAGATGGGGATTGAGAAGCCATCAGAGAATATAGAGAACTTCAAATCGATTACCGGTAAGGGTATAAAAGGTACGATCGATCAGACTGTTTATTATGCTGGAAGTCTTGCATTATTTACTGAGGATTTGCAAGTCCAGCTTGAACATGATACGTATACTGTCATCGATCGTCTTCGTTCTGAAGGGAAAACTGTGCTGGCGGTCGGCACAGAAGAGCATCTGCTTGCGCTCATTGCAGTAGCGGATACAATACGGGATGAAAGTGCCGAAGTCGTGAAAGCACTACATTCTATGAATATCAAAAATACAATCATGCTGACTGGTGACCATCAGCTGACAGCAAACAGCATCGGGGAGCAAATAAACATTTCTACCATAAAAGCAGAACTGCTTCCTGAAGAAAAATTAAACTACATTAAAGAGTATGAACAGCGGTTTGGGAAAGTCGCGATGGTCGGGGATGGTGTAAATGACGCACCTGCTCTTGCTTCCTCTACCGTTGGAATTGCCATGGGCGGTGCTGGTACCGATACAGCTATCGAAACAGCGGATATCGCTCTGATGGGAGATGACTTACGCAAACTTCCATATACCATCAAGCTTAGCCGGAAAACTCTTGCGATCATCAAGCAGAACATTGCTTTTTCGATCGGAGTTAAACTATTGGCACTCTTACTCGTCGTGCCAGGTTGGCTGACTCTGTGGATTGCGATCTTTGCAGATATGGGGGCAACCCTTCTTGTTACATTGAATGGCCTAAGGCTTTTAAAAGTAAAAGAATAAGTTCTTTTCTAAAGGCCAGTGGTTATTTTGAATGTCTTTTCTGGTTTACATGGATGTTTTGGAATCGTAACGGACACCAGAGCCGTTATTGGTGACAAAATGCGATGTTTCAGAGTTTTAGCGGACACCAGAGCCGTTATCTGTGAACAAAAGAGCTGATTAAATAAGAGCTCTGGTGTCCGTTATTTTTATAAATGAACGATTTTTTGGAAAATAAGGTCTCCTGTGTCCGTTAACGATTGTTTCCCACACTGTTTGTGCAAATAGTTACGGATTACCCCTCATGCTCAGCATTTATGGGACAACCTCTCACGTTTTCTTTATGAAAATATGTATTGTACAATAGAGGAGTTAACAAGGTGATTTGCATTTATAGAGAAATTTCGCATTATACATAGAACACTTTTAATATAGGGGGTTGAACCTCATGGAATATAATGATCAAATGAAAAACCGTGTCAAACGTATTGAAGGACAAGTCCGCGGAGTCCTCAAAATGATGGACGAAGAAAAAGACTGTAAGGATATAGTGACACAGATGTCTGCAATAAGAAGTGCGTTGGACCGTACGATCGGTCTAGTTGTTGGTACAAACCTTGAACAGTGTCTCAGAGAACAACTGGATAAAGGTGAAAATACGGACGATCTAATTAAAGAAGCAGTCAATCTACTTGTAAAAAGCAGATAAGAATTCAGGTGTTGACATTCAATGTACCCATAAGGGATTAAGCAACACCTTTTTATTTTTAAGAAAATAAATACCTATACAGGTGCATGGTAAAAGGTGGACAGCTATTATCCTTGATTGGGAATGGAATCAATCGTTTAACCTTGAAGTAAATAGGGAAACTGAATAATACGATGTGGGGTATAATCCATAATCAATTAATAAAAGGAGATGAAGTGGATGTTTCATTATACAGTAACAACAAATCAATCGATTGATGAAGCTTGCGAAACATTGGAAAAGCAATTGAAGGAAGAGCAATTCGGGGTACTATGGAACTTTGATCTGAAGAATACCTTGAACACCAAAGGACTAGAATTCGACAGAGATTTCAGGATTTTAGAAGTGTGTAACCCGAAGGAAGCGCAACGTGTATTGAATCAAAATGTAATGGTCGGCTATTTCCTTCCTTGTAAAATGGTTGTTTATGAAGATGATGGCGTCTCGAAGATCGGAATGCCAAAACCGACATCCCTCGTTACGATGGTCGACGATGCCCAAATCACCGAAATGGCAGAGGATATCGAGAAAAGACTAATCGCATGTATGGATAAATCCAGCGTCTAAATTTTGAATGAAGGCATATAATGTTTTTGTGTGATTCTTGATGCTGGATTACAAGATAATTACAATTTTCAGAAACTGTTGATTTTTGCGATGACAACCTGAGATAGTGGTGTTATAATAAAAAAAGGTTTTTAGAGAATGAAAACGCAGGTGCTGCGAACACCTGCGTATCATACGATAAGCTTTTCCCTCAAGGGGACCGGCTTGGACTAGAGTAGACCGTGACCTAAAGTGTGCAGCTCAAGGACGGTCTATTTTTTATACGGGAATGACAATACGCTGATAATCAACGTGGCAAACGAGATGGTAACCATCAACGTTTGAAATACCGTCATTATTACACCACCCCTTTCGAGTGTAGTGCCGACCGTCCTTGAGTACCGAAACTTATCGTATTTATACAATTCTATCATTATTGGTAAAATTTCTCATGATACATATGGACCAGTTATGCGGTTACCAAACCACCTGCTATTATGTCTGAAAATCATTTTATAGGCTGAAAGTCGCGGTTGCCGTGTACATGAGACATTATAGGGTAAGGTATTTATAGACTTCAATAATATTAATTGGAGGGAAATGTGTGAGTTTACAAAATGAAATTATAAAAGAATTACACGTCAAACCGAACATTTTACCTGAACAAGAGATTGAACGACGCGTAGACTTATTAAAAAAATATGCCAAAAAGACTGGAATGAAAGGCTATGTCCTTGGAATCAGCGGTGGACAAGACTCTACTCTGGCTGGGAAGCTGGCTCAAGTCGCCGTTGAACAATTACGTGAAGAAACCGGAGAGAACTATACGTTTATTGCAATGCGGCTGCCCTATGGAGTGCAAAAGGATGAGGATGACGCACAAAAAGCTCTTGAGTTCATCGGTCCGGATCAAAACGTAACCTTCAATATAAAGGAAGCTGTCGATGCATCGTATCGTGCTTTCAGGGAAGGCATAGGTGAAGAACTGAGTGACTTTTTGAAAGGGAATACGAAAGCGCGTGAACGTATGAAGGTCCAGTATGATCTTGCAGCTCATCACAACCTCCTGGTGATCGGAACAGATCATGGTGCAGAAGCAGTAACAGGTTTCTTTACCAAGCATGGAGATGGCGCATGTGATATAGCTCCTTTGTTCGGTCTGAACAAAAGGCAAGGAAAAATGCTGTTGAAACAGTTGGGTTCTCCTGAAGCGCTATATACGAAAGCCCCTACTGCAGATCTTGAGGATGACCGTCCTGGACGTCCGGATGAAGAAGCGCTTGGTATTACCTATGAACAAATCGATGACTATTTAGAGGGTAAAGAAATTGATCCAGAGGCAAGGAATACCCTTGAAAACCATTATTTGAAAACCCGTCATAAGCGTGAAGGCGAAGTTACCCTATACGATGACTGGTGGAAGAGTTGAATAGATAATGAGCAGGGAAAACCACGGAGAATTTATATTCTATCCGTGGTTTTTTAATTTAAAAGCTGTTATGACTTCGAAATTCACTCCCTTTCCGCGGGCATACGAAAAACGGAAGCGACCCGATGAGTTACGTAGGTCACTGGAAAACTGACGAGGAGGCTCGAACCAAACAAAGACTTGGTTCTGCGTGGGCTAACTCATAAGGATGTCAATCAATGTGTTGCCGCCGCAGGAAGTTTGAAGTGATCCAAGTGATTGGTCGCTGAGCTAGACATCACTTCCCTGTATTAACCCACTTCCGCGAGCCTCCTCACTCGATCCTTGCTGCGGGGGCTCGCCTGGCTCGCTTTTCCCGCAGGAGTGTCGCGAATTTCGCTTAAGGAAACCGAATTCAATTTAACAAAAAATTTCAAATGCTTTCGTAAAATTTTCAGAGTAACATATGGATAAGTACGAAAAACAAAAAAAGATAAGCCGTAAAGCGGTGGAATCTACGACGCTTGCCGGATGATTTCCGTTTTCTTAAATAACCCGTGAAAAGAAGAACGGCCAGACCTCCGATGGCTATCATTCCTGACACTCCTGCCCTTGACTCCATCAAACCGAATTTCGCCATGAGTAACACATGCATCAAAAGCGATGTTACTCCCAGGAGTGCAGCTGCTACATGGAATCGTATGTATATCCGTGTGAAGGTGACTAACTTTTTGCGAAAATTAGACCTTCCCGACCGGCTAATCCATTGTAAAAAGAGATAAAGTATGAATGAGAGGATAAAATAAATCAAAGCCGTATAAGCCCAATTAATGGATGTTGAAATCGTCCTTGGCTGCATCAATAAGTAGAAAAGCCAGGGGATTGAAAGAAGGGTAAGAATAATTGTGCTTTGATAAACATTCAATCGATACAAAAAACGCATAGCATTGTTTGCCATAGTAACGCTTCACCTCATCTGTCAACATTGTACCATTTTAATCTGCTCTAGAACCTTAGCTCTGTTCGTTTTTATTGTTGATTTCTACGCTTTCCGCGGGCGAACCTCGAGCCTCCTCGCGAGTTCCTCGCTGTGGGGTCTCGTCTGGATCGCTTTTCCCGCAGGAGTGTCGCAAATTTCAATCGAAAATCAACAAAGTTCATTAACCTTGCTTAAAACCTGACAAACTTCCGTTAATATGCTGTACCTAATGTATGGGTATAAGATTAGAAATAATTGAATAAACTAGTAAAAATCACTCATTTTGAAAAGTGGGTGATTTTTCGGTTTCGCGCGCCCAAAATTTGGGTATATGATATCACTTCATATTAAAGGATGAGATGAAGCGTGACAAACAAAGGCAGCGGGGACTTATTCATTATCGGCGGAAATGAAGATAAGGAAGGCGATCTGGAAATCTTATCGATTTTCGTTGAAGACACGAAAATTAGCGGTGGCACAATCGGTGTTCTTACGACTCCAACTGGATATCCAGAAGAAGTAGGAGGAGAATACCAGGATATTTTTATGAAACTAGGGGCCTCTAAGGTGGATCTATTACATATTGATACCCGTGAAAAAGCTGAAGACGAATCATTCACAAAGCCGGTCAATAGACTGTCAGCTCTTTTCATCACTGGTGGTGACCAAAATCGATTATCGAGCATCATTGGCGGTACTACTTTTTTCAAAGAAGTTCAAAAAGCCTGGCAAAACGGAATGATCATAGCAGGTACAAGCGCAGGAGCAGCGATCATGAGCAGGCATATGATCGTATCTGGGAAGACCAAACTGAAGCATGATAAGGTCCACGTTGAAATTGGTGTAGGGTTTGGATTCCTCGAAGATGTCGTCATCGACCAGCACTTTTCGCAGAGAGCCCGCTTTGGCCGTCTATTATATGCCATTGCGCAAAACCCTCAGGTAATTGGAGTAGGAATTGATGAAAACACAGCCATCTGGGTTAAGGATGGCGGCAGGTACTTTGAAGTGATTGGTGAGCATTCCGTAACTGTAATAGATGGTTGCAAACTTTCATTTGTCGATATTGCAGACGAAGCCGAAAGTGATGAAGTCACGATTACGGGTGTCCAGATGCATTCCATTGCAAAAGGCTATCAATTTGACTTGGAGAACCGAAAGTTAATCAAGAAAGAGAAGGGATCTACCCAATGAAAATCAATAAAGTGAAATTTCTTTCTGGGCCAAACTATTATAGTTATAAACCGACCATTTGGTTTGAGTTGGATATTGAAGAACTTGAAGACATGCCATCCAATAAAATTCCTGGATTCACTGATACGCTATTGGAAGTCATGCCTACATTGAATACACATACATGCTCCCGAGGCTATGAAGGCGGGTTTGTCGAACGTTTACGTGGAGGAACCTGGATGGGGCATATTCTTGAGCATATAGCAATCGAGCTGCAATCGCTTGCTGGTATTGGAGTGAAAAGAGGAAAAACGATCACGAGTGAACGGGAAGGCATTTACTATGTGACGTACCGTTACGAGGAAAAAGAGTCGGGATATTATGCTTTCGAAGCGGCTATGGAAATCGTCACTCATATTCTTGAAGGACAACCTGTTTCTATCGACCCCTATGTGAAAAAAATCGAGCAGCTTTATTATGCTCATAAGATGGGTCCGAGTACAGAGGCTATCTTTAAAGCTGCCTACGAGCGGAAAATTCCGGTCGAACAACTCGCAAATGATAGTATTCTGAGACTTGGGACTGGTCGGAAGCAAAAACGGATGGAAGCGACCATGTCCAGCCAAGCTTCCTTTCTGGCAGTTGAGTACGCTTGTGATAAAGTGATGACGAAATCGCTCCTTGAAGACGTTTGTATTCCTGTTCCAGAAGGCAGCGTCATCACATCAGAGGCGGAATTGCTTCAGGAAGCAAAAAACCTCGTATACCCGCTCGTCCTCAAACCGATCGATGGCCATCAAGGGAAGGGGGTTTTGACGAATATACGTACAGAAGAAGAGTTGCTTGCTGCTTATAACCATCATAAAGATACTGATAAAGTGATCCTTGAGCGCTATTATACAGGGGACGATTATCGTTTTACAGTTGTTGATGGTCAACTTATCGCAGCAAGTTTACGCCTTCCCCCGTATGTCGTTGGTAATGGAAACGATTCAATAAGAACTTTGATTGACAAAGAAAATGAAAATCCATTACGAGGGGATGGACATGAAAAACCGATGACGAAAATCCCGATCAATGAGTCTGTTGAAAATTATCTTCGCCAGGCACAATTGAATCTTGATTCGATTCTCGACAAGGGACGAATCGTTAATGTTTTAGGAAATGCCAACCTATCGACAGGTGGCCTGGCAATTGATGTAACCGATAAAGTACATCGGTCTTACAAGGAGATTGCAGAAACCTCCGCACGTGCGATCGGATTGGATATTGCAGGGGTCGATATGATCATCCAGGATATAACAGCCGAGTATAGGCCGGGATGTGCCGCAGTTCTCGAGGTGAACGCAGCGCCTGGGATCCGGATGCATCATTATCCGAGTTCAGGGACTCCCAGGGATGTTGGCGGAGCGATTGTCGATTACCTATTTAAAAATAGAGAGGAAGCAGCCATCCCTACCGTTGCTGTAACTGGCACAAATGGGAAAACGACCACAGTAAGGCTGATTTCACACTTTCTACAGCAAAAAGGAAAGACGATTGGAATGGCACATTCGGACGGCGTCTATATTGGCAAACGTTGTATCGATAAAGGAGATTGCAGCGGTCCAGTCAGTGCCCGAAAAGTTCTTCATCACCCTGAAGTCGATGCGGCTGTTCTTGAAACCGCTCGAGGCGGTATGCTTCGTGAAGGGACAGCCTTCCGCTTTTGCGATGTTGGAATTGTCACGAATGTTTCAGAAGACCACTTAGGATTGGATGGAATCGAGACGATCGAAGAGCTCCAAAAGCTGAAACGATTGATTCCAGAAGTTGTCCATCCGGATGGTTATTGCATTTTGAACGCTGACGATAAAGCGGTGGCAGAAATGAAGGATTATACCCAGGGTGCTGTCGTCTTTATTTCTTTGGATGAAAATAATGCTTATTTACGTAAACACCGGGAAAACAATCAGGAATGCTGGTATGTCCAGGGCGACTGGATCGTCCATGAGAAAGAGGGTAAGTCGGAGCGTTTTATGAAGTATGCTGAGATCCCAATTACTTTCAATGGGTACGCCAAGCATAATATAAGCAACCTATTGCAAGCATTGGCGTCTGCTCATTTACTAGGAGTATCTCAGGAAATGCTGCGCAAAAAAGCCCTCACCTTCTTCCCGGACTTTCTGCAAAGCCCTGGCCGGTTCAATAAAATCGATCAAGATGGAAGAACAATTATCGTTGATTATGCACATAATACGGCTGGTCTCAAAGCCATCTATAACACGCTCAAAGCGATTCCTTGTGAGCGGTTGATCACTGCTGTATCAGCACCGGGCGACCGGTTGAATGAAGATATTCGAAATATGGCTGAAATCATCGGGTATGAAACCGATATTGTCGTGATAAAAGAAGATGGGAACTTGCGAGGCAGGAAACCGAAGGAAGTGGCGGCTATTCTAGATGAAGTGTTAGCTAAACGGCTGCCTTCAAGCCGCAGAATCATTGAGCTTAATGAAATTCAGGCGTTCCAAAAAGCATGGGAAACCTCAAAGCCAGGGGATCTGCTTTTGTTCCTTTACGATTCATTCAGCTCGGTGGAAAGCTACTTTAAGGAACATAAACGGAAACGTCCCGAATTCGCTGACAGATACCGAAAAACCTCTTCACTATAGAGATTTAATAAGTACCCAGAAGGTCAGGCACATCTGTACAAAAGTTTGCATCCAAAATAAGTTGGTGTAAGCTTGAAAGTATAGATATGTCTGACTTTTTTGCACTTAAAAAAAAGTATAAATACTTTCTTCAGTATAAGTGCAACTATGGCTTAGCCTTCGCTAAGGGTTGGATTTGCCAATTTTTCCTTACATAGGAGGATAATGGATGATAAGTGTATTACCGAATTTTCGATTAGATGAAAAGGTTGCAGTTATAACGGGTGCTGGAAGGGGAATAGGAAAAGCGATAGCGATCGGGTATGCAGAGGCAGGAGCTGATGTGGTGCTGCTTTCCAGGACAGAACAGGATCTTCAAGCTACTGCTGAATCGATCCGTTCAATAGGACGGGAAGCATATGTGTATCCTACAGATTTGACGAACATAAATGAAGTAAATGATACAGTTGAAAAAGTGATGGATGAAGTCGGGAAGGTTGATATCCTCGTTAATAATGCGGGAATGAACATTCGTACTCCAGCCTTAGAGGTAACTGAAGATGAATGGCAGACGATCATGGATACAAATTTGCGTTCAGCATTCCAACTTTCACAAAAGTTTGCCCATCATATGAAAAATAACGGCACTGGAAGAATCATCAACATTTCTTCTGTTGCAGGAACGACCGCACTTCGCACAGGGGTAGTCTATGCTGCATCGAAAGCGGCGATGATACAAATGACGAAAAACCTTGCATTGGAATGGGGAGAGCACGGCATACAGGTCAACTCGATCGGCCCCTGGTATTTCAAAACCCCACTGACTGAAAAGCTTCTCCAGGACGAGGAATACTTAAACAGCATTTTGTCCCGCACGCCATTGAAGCGTGTCGGTGAGCTGCCGGAATTGGTTGGGCCAGCAGTATTTTTGGCTTCAGACGCAGCCTCATATGTAACAGGACAAACCCTATTTGTTGATGGGGGAATGACGATTTACGGATTTTGAAGTTAATTCGAATGCGAGTTCAACCTTAACGGACAGAATTTGGGCTAAAATCACCATTTCTTATAAAATAGCGGACACCAGAGACCTTATTTTCATCAATCCAATCAAAATCAGCTCGTTTTGTCACAGGTAACAGCTCTCCTGTCCGTTAAATTTTTAGAAACACTGATTTTGGCACAAATAGCGTCCCTGATGTCCGTAAAGTCTCTTCTGATTAAGCTCTGTAGTTTTTAGCTCTCTAATTCCGCAAACTTTTCGGTATTTAACCTGCAAAGCAACAAATCAGAATCATTAAAAAAGAGGCTGTCCAAAATGGTCAGCCCCTATTACTTATTCATCAGTCCCTTGCATAGCTTACATCTTTTGTCGGATGCATGAAAGGACTTCCTTTGGGTATGCGGTTCTCTTCAGCTAGTTCCCTGTTTTCAGTTGAATTCCAACCGATGTCATTATACGGATGAATCCAATCATCTCCAGACATGACGTCAGGATCGGTTTCATCACTCCAGTTTTCAAGCGGAGAGTTTTCCGATTCGTAATGACTGTCCCCAATCGTTACCCCGTATTGATTGACAAAAGGTTTCCGTTTGTCTTCATCAACATTTTCAAAAACAGGTGCGTTAGCTTGATGAGGCAACGTTCCGTCAATTGATGGATTTCCATCTTTTTCTTTACCCATTCGGTTCACCTCCAAGGAGAGGATACCCTTATTGTTGACTGACAAATGCTCTTTTATGACAGCGCAGACATCATCGCATGACCCCGGACTCAAGGATATTGGTATTGAAGTTCACCTTTACTTTAAGATCTGGGTAAATCTCATTCCACTCCTTTTCATTCCAATTACGGTAATGTGCACTTGCACTTTTCCCAACCCCTAATGGATCCAAGTTTTGTTCTTGCAATGACTTGATTAGACTTTCCGCTTTGTTTTTTAATTCTTTGTTGACTGATTTTTCAATAAGGTTCACCTTTTTTTCTATTCCTTTGATATCACCTGAGTATTCATTTATGACCGCTTTCAAATTGATATTATAAGTAACTTCTGGTGAATCCACATCTCCCTTGAATTCAATTTTGGGTTCGGCATCGATGTGCCCTAACGAAACTTGTCCTTTTAGCTCTTTTACATTTGCGACTAAGCTGCCATTTTTGAAACCATTATGAAGAAGGGTGAACAAATATAGATCGGAGGCAGGTAATTCCCCTACCATCTTTCCTTTCTTGAACAGACTGATCCCTTTCAAATAGACATTCCTTTCTTTTACCCCCAATAAAGGTAAAAATGAATCTTTACCTTCTGTGAAAAATGCTCTGAAAAAAAGGTGTATGTTAGTAGGGGGAAACGTTTCTTGTTTTGAATTTTGTTCGATCAATCTTGTCAAGGCCATCCCAAGATCCTGGTTAGGTAGTCTATGTTCCATGATGAAATCGTGCGCATTTCCATCATAAACTGCCAGCTTTAAATTCGCACTGACGCTCGGATCCCTACGAAATGCATCACTCGTTTCAATGACACCTCCTTCTGCAAATTCCTTTCCGAACAAAACGATCTCAATCTTTCCGCTGGCGAGAGGGCGTTGTGTCTGTAAATTTAATTTTTGTCCGATATCTTTGCCGAATTCACCGACAGCAGTAAAGTAATCATTATTAATCGATCCATCAGGCTGGTATTGTGGGACAACCGTTGTTCCTTGTGTTTGTCTATCGACTCTTTCAAAACCAATCAGAGTGACCAGGTTGATATCATCAAGTATTTCTTTATCAGGCGTACAGCCTGTAAGAAGTAAGCTAAAGATCGTAATCAACGATATAAATCTTTTCATCGTTCTCGCCTCCTTCGTGATTGGAGATGAAAGATGATGAATAGGAAGGGGGTATAGAAATAAATCAAATAAAATCCTAATCTGGATACGGCAGTCATGAACATATCTACCATTTCACGGTCGGTTATCAAAAGCTGAAGAGTATAAACAATAAGGAGCATGCCTATCAATGAACTCCTTTGCCTTATGCTGAATGTCCGTTTAAGGGTACGGCCGGCACACCATAAACTAATGCAGATGTTTGGAAATGTGATTAATGCCCATATCATTATGGCGATATATTCGAAGCGTTCAACAAATGGAAATTCCGCAATCTTAAACATGCTTAACGTAGCCCAAATCGTCCTTCCGAGCTGTTCTTGGCTAAAATATGAGAACGACACCACTGCAACGACGACATAGAGGAAGGTTGAAAAAAGGATACCGTAATGGCTCCATTTTTGTGATTTCTCAGCATTTTTGAGAAAAGGATACAGGATCAGGATTACTTCAAATCCAATAAACTCCAGTGTTGCTACCTTAGAAGATAATAAGATATCTTTGATCGAATGATTGAAAACCGGTTGAAGGTAGTCCCAATCACTATACTGTAATGGAAAATATAAAAACAAAATAAGGACTAGAGGAAGTGTGACACCGAAAAATGCGATTCCCGCTACGGTCCTGAAACCTGCTGATACCGTATAATAAATGAGAGTGATGAAGACCAAAAGGAAAAAAGGCTGGTTCATATCTGGGAACATCCAGACTTGAACAACTTCGAGATAACTGCGCAGGACAGTGACAGCCATCAATAAGAAATAGACCGCAAATAGGAAGCTGAAAAATTTACCCAAACGTTGACCATATGCACGTGCATGGATTGCAACTAAATCTCCGTTCTCCTTATTTAACATCGTATACATCATCCATAGGATCAGATGGATGGAAAGACCTGTAATGATGATTGATATCCATGAATCATACTCGGCGTTTTTGGCTATATACCGTTGGTATCCTAAAAGACCGATGCCGACTTGCATCGTATGAATCAGGAAAAACGCCATGCCTGCCGAGACTTTATAACGTTCTTTTATATTGCTGCTCATCAAAGATCTTCCTCCTTTCTGACCTATTCATCTATATCTTTTTTTTGCTTTGCCTTTTGTTTTTTGAAGCGCTTTGTGTCCTCAGTTTGTAAATTGATCGGGCGTAAGGATTGTGCAGAGAACGGAAGACGTATAATCGTATCCTTCAAATCTTGAACTCTTGGGGGGAAAAGTGGCTCCATGTATGGCCTTCCAAGAGATTCAAGGCGTAATAGATGGACAAGCAAGAAACAGAAACAAATCATGATTCCCAATAACCCCCAAAATTGTGCAAAGAACAAAAAAGGAAATCGGATCAACCGGATGGTGTTACCCATTTTATAAACCGGGGTCGTAAAAGAAGCTAGTGCGGCAAGAGCGACAATGATAAGGAGGACATTACTCGTCAGACCTGCTTCAACCGAGGCTGTTCCAATGACGATACCCCCTACGATACCGATCGTCTGCCCGACTTTCGTCGGTAATCGTGCTCCTGCCTCACGCAACAATTCAATTGCGAGTTCGAGTATGATCGCTTCTATTATAGGTGGAAATGGGATATTACTCCGCGAAGTAATCAGTATTCCCAACAGGTCTTTCGGGATCAATTCATAATGAAATGTCAACACAGCAACATAGATCGGTGTAGCTAAAACAGAGAACATGACTGAAAACATTCTTATGACCCGGAAGGTGCTCGCGACGTGCCAGTTCAAAAAATAATCTTCAAACGATGAAAAAAACTCGATGAGGGTTGTCGGACCGATCAACGCATGCGGAGAACCTTCCGTAAGAATTGCGATTTTGCCTTCTGCCAATGCTGCTGAAACACGATCGGGTCTCTCAGAATCGATCAACTGAGGAAAGGGTGAATTTTGATTGTCTGCTATCAGTTGTGTGATAAACGAACTGTCCAAAATCTGATCAAAGTCGATATCCTCTATCCTTTGTAGTACAGTATTGATATTCTCTTCATTAGCAATACCTTTTATATAAAGTACACTCACCAATGTTTTCGAAGTCGTTCCAATTCTCATTTCATCAACAGTCAGGTGTAATGTGGGTAATCTTTTTCGGATTAGATGCAAATTTGTGTCAAGGGATTCAACAAATGCTTCTTTAGGTCCTAAAACGCTGAATTCTATTTCGGGTGCCGCAACTTCTCTATTCGAAGCAGAAAGAGCCTTTATCAATAAACATTCATCAGAGTTACGATCCAATTGAAGAATGATATAACCAGCAAGGAGTTTTTCCTTTATTTCTGGTATCTTATCTGATTGAAGAATGTTATCAATTGGAATATCCCTTTTTAAATCTTCTAACTTCCATTGTTTCTCACGTTGGATATAAGGAAGAATGTCACGGTGTAGTGTGTCCATATCAACCAGTGTCTTTATATAAGAAATATGGATCGTACTGCTTTCATTCACTATTTCAAACTGTTCAAAATCATTGGAATTAGAAGCTAATTCATAGATATCAGAAAGGGTATGAGGTTCATTTCCACCTTTTTCATTTTGTATTTGGGAAGAGTCCGTCCACTTCTGAAGCAGTTTCTTTATCATCCGAAAATTCCTTTCAGAACCGAAGTTGTCACTCATTACACTTTCCAATTATTAGTACAAGTATGCGATACTGGAACAAACTCTTAACAGTTTTCAGGCATAAAAAAGAAGGGGCTGTCCCAAAAGTATTTGACACTTTTCTTTTAGAACAGTCCCTTTCTTGAAAGGTCCCATTTTTAATTGGATTTATTTATTCATACTGTTGATATCTAACTATGTTTGATTGAAGCGAAATTTACGACACTCCTGCGGGAAAAGCGAGCCAAGCGAGACTCCACACTCTTTAAAAAGGATCTTCGACTATATTAATGAACTTCGACTAAATACCACCACGTCCTATGGTGAACGTCGAAGCCAGTACATCCTGTACAAGTACGTTCTGTGGTGAACGTCGAAGCTAGCATAAGGAAAGCTTCTAAGAATTCTCATCGCAGACACGAAAAATGATTTCATTTTTGTGTTGACTTCCTGTGCAAGTGAGGAAGTAGGTTAATGCAGAGAAGTGATGTCTAGCTCAGCGACCAGTCACTTGGATCACTTTAAACTTCCTGCGGCGGTCGACACATTGATTGACATCCTTATGAGTGAGCCCACGCAGAACCAAGTCTTTGTTTGGTTCGAGCCTTCTCGTCAGTTTTCCAGTGACCTGCGTGACTAATCGGGTCGCTTCCGCTTTTCGTTTGTTCGCGGGTCGCCCGGGAGTGAATTTCGCAAAAATCAATAATAAAGTATAACAAAGCCTTTTAATTAAATTTGAAAGATTTGATTGATTTCATTAAAGCTTGTGCGGTTGTCGTCAAAGAGTCTGCCTGGTTATTGACTTCTACCATCGTGGCCAGCTGACCATCTGTAGTGGCAGATACTTGTTGTGTACGTTCTGCTGATTCTCGTGCGATACGTGCCGTTTCCGTTGTAGCGGTATGGACTTGCTCAGAACTCGCAGAAATTTCTTCAACAGATGCAGAAACGTCCTGGATTTGTCCGGCAACCTCTTCAATGATTGTTGCAATTTTTTCGAAGGATTGTTCAGCGTCTCCGATCACCACTGTTCCGGTTTCGACTTCTTTTTTACCGCTGTTCATTACTGAAACGGTTTGTTGGGTATGTGTCTGGATGCGTTTGACGAGTTCAGAGATTTGTGAAGCGGATTTCTCGGATTGTTCAGCAAGCTTTTGAACCTCTTTCGCTACGACCGCAAATCCTTTCCCGTGTTCACCTGCACGTGCAGCCTCGATCGCTGCATTCAGTGCTAGGAGGTTAGTCTGGTTTGCAATCTCGGTAATGACATTGACGATCTGATTGATTTCTTTTGATTGTAAGCTGAGTTGTTGAATTTCTTCTGCTACATTATCGGTGACTGAGTCGATCGCATCCATCTGCTGCCTTACTTTTACGATGAATGTCTTACCAGAGTCGACTTCATCTGTTGCCCTGTTGGACATTTCAGCAACCATTGATGCGGATTCAGCAATCCGTTGTATTCCAGCTGTCATTTCATCCATGATCTGGGCTGTTTGTTCTGCTCCACTCAACTGGGTATCAGTCCCTGATGCCACTTCTCGCAGCATTGTATTGATCTCCTGTGTGGAGGTACTTGTAAGCTGAACCTGATTGATGAATTGTTTTGATGTTTCCGCAACCTGATCACTATTGATCCGTACATCTTCAATAAGTGCCCGTAAGTTCCTGGTCATCTGATTGAATGCATTTGCAAGTTGTCCGAATTCATCCTTTGATTGAATATCAAGCTTCGTCCTTAAGTCACCACTTGCAACTCTTTTCATTGTACGGACCGTTTCATATAAAGGATTCAAAATCAGGAAGCGGACGGCAAGCATGATCAGGAATGAAGTAACAATAAGGCTGACAATCGTATTGATAACAAAAGCGACACTTGTAGAAAGATCATCAACCAGGCCTGAAATCAAGCTGTTGAGGAATGTAGATATAGGGATGCTGATGATCAAGCTGACGAGCAATACCAAAAATAGTTTAACGCCAACACTTTTCAACGACCTTAAAGAGTTGAAGGATGCAACCTTGTTCGTTAGGACTGAGCTTTTCGTGGACATTATATATGTTCCTCCATTCATATAGATAAGCGAAGTAATCTACATCTTATATCGGTAATTATCGGAAAACTTTGACTGTATACGCCATGTTTCCAAACAATTTATTTGTGATTGAAACTTTTTCAGGTAGAAATCGACTATTAATAGTAAGAGGGGGAGAAAGCCGTGGTGGAGCATATATTTAACCGGTTATATATGGACTATCACCAATCGCTGTTTCAATTTCTTGTTTATTTGTTACGGGATCGAGATGCAGCAGAAGAACTCGTCCAAGACGTTTATATAAAAGTTATAAACTCCTATGACAAGTTCAAAGGGGATAGCAGTGAAAAAACATGGTTATTTTCAATCGCACGAAATGTAGCGATCGATTATATAAGAAAACAAAAGAGACAAAGAAAAACGATCATAGGGTCATTTGACGTAGAAGAAAGAGATAATCAACTGATCCATCCTGGTAAATTACCAGATGAAATCCTTGAACAGAATGAATCTTTCAAACAAATGTACGAGGCTTTATCACAATGTAAAGAGGAGCATCGTCAGTTGATATTACTACGATATATCCATGGTTTTAGTATAAAAGAATCGGCAGCGATCATGGGTTGGTCTGAAGGAAAAGTCAAAACCGTGCAGCACAGGACACTTAAAACGTTGAAAAGCATTCTTGAGGACAGCAAGAAGGAGGAAGAATTGTCAAATGGGACAGTCTAATTGGAACGAAGAAAAAATCATTCAAACACTTCGTGATTTTCCTGCAGTGGAGGATCGACAGACGAAAGAAGAGTTGTTTGAAAAGATTGAAAGTCGAATTGAAACAAAAAAAACGAAACGGAAGTCCTTTAAATTCATGCCGATACTTGCTGCTGCCTGTGTCCTACTCATCGCTGCCATCATTTCACCTGCTGTACTGAAGGAAACCGTTTTTAAAAGCCCAGGCAGTGAAGTGAAATACAGTTCACATGGTTCTTCGGAAATAGGTAAGGAAGCTCCTTTGATACAAAAAACACCCGAGGAGTCCATGCCTCCAGCTGCTGATCCAGAAGAGCGGGAAGCACAGCCGGCTAAACCGCCTGCAGAGAATAAAATCGAACCGAAAGCGTATGAAAGCAATAACGTCACCTATCATTCAGCAGCAGTCGAAGTGCCTGATGATAAACAGGCGGTTACCGTCTACTATACGGATGAAGAGGCTGAGAACGTAGTGCCCGTCAGTTATCTTGCAGATAAAGGACTGCCAAAAATCGAAGCGTTACGTGAGGCATTCCAAATGATTGATACAGAGGAAATGGGCCTATTTGCAACGGATTTCCACAAGGGTGACAGAGTCAAAGTTTCAGATGATCCAGAAAAGAATGAGCTCATCCTTGATATTGAACCTGGGACCATTCAGGGAACGACAGGTGAACGAATGTTCATGGATACGGTTGACCATACAGCCTATAGTCTTGGGTATAAGCAGGTGTTGTTCAGAACCAATGGAGAGCCAGGATACGAGTTTGCTCACTTCGGACCTATAGAAACAGTTGATATCAAAGGTCCAGAAAAAGGATTCAACACTTTGTTTACAGAAAAAGGAATCCTGTTGCTTGGTGAAAGGCTCAAAGCAAAGGACTCTCGAGAACCGACATCGTTAGAAGGAATTGTGAAATCAATGAAATTGGATACAAGTGGATTTGGGAATGAAGATACAATACAACCTAACATCTTTATAAAACGAATTAGTGAAAAGGAGAAGACGGCAGTAATCGAACTTGTTGAAGGATCAAGGCTTGAAAATAACATGATGTACATGGCAATGATTGAATCCATTTTGTTAACAGCACATCAGTTTGGATATGAACAAGTCTATTTCTTAGGTTCGAACGTACAGGAAGTAGGGCCGTATAATTTAAATGAGCCACTCCCTGTCCTGAAAGCTCCGAATGTCATATCGCATTAAT
Organism: Alkalihalobacillus sp. TS-13; assembly: GCF_019720915.1. Classification (GTDB taxonomy): domain Bacteria; phylum Bacillota; class Bacilli; order Bacillales; family Fictibacillaceae; genus Pseudalkalibacillus. The sequence continues at coordinate 34,285 of NZ_JAHKSI010000007.1, read as the reverse complement.
AACCAGCTGCCAACTGTGGCAGCTGTTTTACTTGTGGGCATTTTTTTTAACTGTTGATTTCTCCGAAATTTACTCCCTTTCCGCGGGCGATCCGCGAGCCTCCTCGCGAGTTCCTCGCTGCGGGGTCTCGCCTGGCTCGCAGTTCCCTCAGGAGTGTCGCAAATTTCGCTTGAAATCAACAAAATCTTTTAACAAAGCCTTGTCCGCTACCTACATAATCCAAAAGGAGTGACCCATTGGCAGTCACTCCTTCCCTCTGTAATTCTATTCATTGTACGGCAAAATCTTCACTTCGACTCGTCTGTTCTTCGCTCGTCCTTCAGGTGTGTCGTTCGACGCCACAGGTTGGAACTCCCCGTAACCAGTTTGACTGAACTTCGTAGGATCGAGGTTTTCGTTTTGAAGCAGCAATTGCATGAAATTTATGGAACGTTGTGCGCTCAGCTCCCAATTCGAGCTGAATTCATTATTTTGGATCGGTACATTATCCGTGTGGCCCGCGATGACGATTTGTCTCGGCGGGTCTGTTACGAGCAGCTGGGAGATTTCTTTTGCAAGTCCCACAGCTCCTTCTTTAATGTAAGCACTACCTGAATCAAATAGTGCATTATCCAATATTGTTATGATCAATCCGCTCTCCGTCAGCGTCGTTTTCAAACTTTTATTCAAGTTGTTATCGTCAATATAGCCATCGATTTTCTCTTTAATTTCTTTCAACTGTAATTGATCGAGATCGCCATACTTTTTTTCACGATCATCCGTAGGTACAAGAGCATTTTCACTTGTCGGAATGGACGTCTGTTCAACAATGCTTACAGGGCTCGTATAATCCAAGGGACCTGTTCCGCCATTCAGTGCAGACTTGAAAGAGTTCGCCATGTTCTCGAATTTTGCAGCATCAACGGTACTCACTGCAAACAGGACAATGAACAACGCCAGAAGCAGGGTCAGCATATCTGCATAAGGGATCAGCCAGGTTTCATCAATATGCTCTTCTTTTTTCTTTTGACGGGTTTTAAGCATTAAGCCCCTCTCCTTCCTGAACAACAGGAGTTTCTTGATTTCGCTGATTAGCAGGGACATAGATTTTCAGCTTTTCTTCTATGACACGAGGGGAAGCGCCGTCTTGTATTGATAAAATTCCTTCAACCATGACTTGTTTTACCATTACTTCTTGCTTTGATTTCCGTTTCAACTTGTTTGCGAAAGGGTGCCATAGTACGTATCCTGTGAAAATACCGAATAACGTAGCAATGAACGCTGCGGCAATGGCTTTTCCTAATGCATCGATATCCTGCAGGTTTCCTAAAGCAGCAATAAGTCCAACTACTGCTCCAAGAACACCTAATGTAGGGGCATAAGTACCAGCCTGTGTGAAGATAGCTGCTGAGCTTTCATGCCGTTCTTCCATAGCAGCAAGATCCTCGACCATGACATCACGAATGAACTCGGGCGTCTGACCGTCAATCACCATCTTCATGCCGTTTTTTAAAAATGGATCATCAATGTCGTCTGCATGTGTCTCCAATGCAAGAAGTCCTTCCTTTCTTGCAATCGTAGCCCAATCCGCAAAGATCGGGACTAATTCTTCGACTGTCGTCATTTTTTTATCCGTAAACAAAATCTTCAAGAGCTTAGGAATTTTTTTTATTTCATTCAGAGGGAAGGCAATGAGTATCGAGGCTGCCGTTCCTGCAAAGATGATCAATAGCGCAGCGGGATTGAAAAGTGCAACAGGGTTCACCCCTTTTAAAAACATCCCTACCCCGATTGCAATGACCCCAAGAATGATTCCGATCACTGAAGCTTTATCCATAAGAAGCTCATCCTCACTTTAAAATTTCTATCAAAATCCGCCCAATTGTCTAAGAAAAAAACGTTATTGTTATGGTTAATATCGTCAGCTTTCCTATATTTGTTTAATAGGAATTTGGAATCAATAGAGTGAGGAAAGTTGAATGGTTCATCATCAATGTAAATCTGGAAGATGAGTAGAAGTGACGTAATACGGGACATACTAAGACTATAAATGGTAAAAAGAGGTCTGAATAAATGCGGGCAGTAATGGAGGTTGTATAAATGGCAGCAAACAAGAAACAAACCGAGGAGCACGTTGCAAAAGAACTAGCAGGTACAATCAAGCCGGAAATGCCTGCAAAAGAGGAGAGGGACGGTGAGGAAATCACCAACCCTTATCTTATTGTTCAACGCTTGATCGAACGTGCATGTGAAACCCTTGAGCTTCAAGAAGGGGTTTATGACATTTTAAAGAAACCGAAAAGGATCATGAAAGTGTCCATCCCTGTGCGACGGGATGACGGTGACGTCGTCAATTATACAGGTATGCGCTCTCAGCATACAGATATCCTCGGACCAACCAAAGGGGGTGTCCGTTTCCACCCTAAGGTAAATGAAGATGAGGTCATTGCGCTATCGATGTGGATGTCCTTGAAAGCAGCGATTGTCGGTATTCCCTTCGGTGGTGGAAAAGGTGGAATCATTGTCAATCCGGAAGACATGTCAGAACGTGAAATTGAAGAGTTGAGCCGCGGATTCATTCGCGAGCTTGAACCGATCATGGGCCCAGAGAAAGACATACCAGCACCCGATGTCAATACAAGTCCGCAAATCATGGGGTGGATGCTTGATGAATTCGATCGTCTGAGAGGACATAATGTACCAGGCTTCATCACTGGTAAGCCTTTGATTATTGGCGGATCAGAAGGGCGGATTGAAGCGACAGGCCGAGGTGTTGTCATCACGATTCAAGAGGCTGCAAAAAGGTTGAACCTGGACCTCTCGGGCATGAAAGCGGCTATACAAGGTTTTGGTAACGTCGGCTCGATCACAGCAAAATACTTGGCTGAGGCAGGGGTGAAAGTTATCGCGGTAACTGATGCAAAAGGTGGAGCATTGAATGAAAATGGTCTTGATATCCCTGGCTTGATCATGCACATGGAAGACCATAAGACCGTCAAAGGCTTTTCAGATAGTAAAGAGATTTCAAATGAGGATTTATTTGGTTTAGACTGTGATATTCTCATTCCTGCCGCATTAGAAAATCAGATCACTGGAAATAATGCAGGGGAGATCAAAGCAAAAATCATTGCAGAAGCTGCAAACGGTCCGACTACACCTGAGGGGACACAAATTCTAGAGGACAAGGGTGTTTTTATCATACCTGATATTTTGTGTAATTCGGGCGGCGTTACGGTATCTTATTTTGAATGGGTACAGAATGCCATGCACTATGCCTGGAAAGAGGAAGAGGTATTGGAGAAGTTAGAAGAGAAAATGACAGCCGCATTTAAAGCCGTGTACGAAATAAAGGAAGCAAAACAGGTGAAGATGAGAGAAGCGGCTTATCTGTTAGGTGTCGGGCGATTGGCTCAAGCGATGAAAGCACGAGGCTGGATCAAAAATTGGGAGATGCCGATCAATTGTTGACAAAGATATTCTCACAGTTTAAGATCCGTTACAATTAAAAAAATCATGAGGAATACTGACAAACTTCTCCAGACTTCAATAGACATACTTCGGGTGGATGGCTACTATAGTCCGCTTACTTATTTCGATTATTTTCGTAGGCTGTTTTCTTAAAGTTTGGTCTCTATTGCAAGCAGATAAGAGAATGAATCGTTCAGCCGTAGAAATATACGAGACTCCTACGGGAAAGCAAGCAAGCTAGGTGAGTATATTTCGAGGGTTGAGAATATACCAATCTATACCAACAAAAAAGAGTGACTTGAAGGCTCTAGCCTCACTAAGTCACTCTTTTGCATACTTTGTAAATCGCAACAGGTCACCGTAGATCAAACCATCAGATAATTCAAGCTCGATCAGTTTTTCTCTTGCTTTTGAACAGGATTCACGTGCCACTTCTTTTCCAGACTTACGGTCGAAACACGTATCCGAAGCATAAACGTACTTATCGGTTACGATGCTGCGGTCACGTAAAATCGCGAAGTTTTTATGATCTTCTGAAAAGAGATCTGTACCGAATTGGATTCCTTCATCTTTAATACCCAGCAGATTCAGAATTGTCGGTTTAAGATCAATCTGCCCAGAAACGTTCGAAATGGTTTTCCCCTCTTGACCAGGAATATGGATGATCAGAGGAACTCTTTGTAACTGGACATTTTCATAAGGTGTGATTTCTTTATTCAATACCTGGGCCATCGCATTGTTATGCTGTTCGGATATACCATAATGGTCCCCGTAAATGATAATGATTGAATCCTCATAAAGACCATGACTTTTCAATTGTTGCACAAAATTTTTAATCGCCTCATCCGTATAACGGACAGTGACAGGGTAACGATCAACGATAGGATCTCCCGTATCGAAAGTAGGAATCATTTGGTCTTCTTCACTGAATTTGAATGGATGATGGTTGGTCAATGTGATGAATTTTGCATAAAACGGTTGTTGAAGATCCTTTACATATCTCATCGATTGGTCGAAGAAAGGCTCATCTTTTAATCCGTAATTGATTTTGTTCGTTTCATCAATCGAATAATACTGTTCTGCATAGAATTGATCATAACCTAAGGACTTGTACATGATGTCTCTATTCCAGAAGCTTTTGTTGTTTCCGTGAAAGACAGTGCTAAAATAGCCATGTTTCTTGATGATTTCAGGCGTTGCATAATATTCATTCAATGCATGGGTTTGGAAGACAGCTCCTCTTGGTAAAGGATACAAAGAGTTTTCAATCAGAAACTCAGAATCAGACGTTTTTCCCTGACCGGTTTGGTGATAAAAGTTGTTAAAATAATAACTTTCCTTGATGAATTCATTTAGGAAAGGTGTAATTTCCTTCCCGTTGATTTCTCTTCCAATCACAAACTGCTGGGTAGATTCCATTGAAATCATTATGATGTTCTTGCCTTCAGCAATACCTTGCAGATCTTCATTCGGCTCTACTGATTTATGCGCTGTATACTGATTGACCTCCACGATATCCACGTTATCCGCTAAGGCCTTCTGTGCGGATGTTTTAGACTGCAAAACGAGATCGTATATATGGTAATTGTAAGTACCAAGGTTTTTTACAAGCAGTTCCCGATCAAACGTCCGGGTTAGTAATTCCGGTCGTTCAGATTCTGCAAGTCCAAGGTTGACTGCTAGGATTACAACAGCGGTAATCAGTATTTTATACAGGGTGGCTTTCGGATAAGCTGCTTGCTTTAGGTGGCCGCGCTTGTTTAAGAAGTGTAAGAGAATGAGGTCGGCAAAAAAGACAATGTCATACCAATAGGTTTGCGCAATGACACTGTTTCCGATGTCCCCGACGTTATTCGTTTGGAATAAAACAGGTACGGTGATGAAATCATTGAAAAACCGATAATATAATGTATTGGCATACAGGATGATTGAAAATATAGCCGCAATGATCAAGGTAACTCGATTACGGAGGCGGGTTGGGAAGAGATAGACAAGTGCTAAAGAAAAAAGCACAGAACTAAGAGGATTGATTACCAGGATCAATTCTTGCACCCAATTGCTCGTCTCTAGGTTGAAGCATACTTTATAAACGAAATAAGTTTTGATCCACAGCATAAATGCTGTAATGATCAGGCTATCGTAATTTTTGATTCGCTCTTTCATAATTGCAACCTCCTAGTTGACACAAGCGCACACTGTTGCATAATTCATACCTATTTTATAGACGAGCAAGTGAAAGGAAAGTTCCACATTTTTTCCACTTAGGTTTTATTAGTTTTTATTGTTGATTTCTACGAAATTCTCTCCCATTCCGCGGGCGAACGAAAAGCGGAAGCGACCCGATTAGCCACGCAGGTCACTGGAAAACGGACGAGGAGGCTGTTGCCGCCGCAGGAGGTTTGAAGTGATCCAAGTGGCTTGTCGCTGAGCTAGACATCACTTCCAAGCATTAGTGGTGGGTCTTAGTCGAAGATCCTGATAAAAGGTGTGGGGTCTCGCCTGGACCGTCGTTCCCGCAGGAGTCCCTTTAACAGAACCTTTAAAATAACGTTATCATTCCGAATCTACATAATAACAAATTTTGTTAATTCGTTAAAGTTTAAAGGTTCCACAAAACTCTTCCTCATTTAATATTGCCATTTATCGTCAAGATGACTATAATAAGAAAAAATAAACAACGAACTTTCTTGAAGAGGAGAGTAGATATCAGGTGATTTTGAAAGCGAACTGGAGTTGGTGGAAGTCCAGTATAGCCTGTTATTGAACCGCACCTCGGAAAAGCTTTTTTGAAAGCGGGTAGGAGAAGGCGCAGCCCTGCGTTAAGGGGACAAAGTTGGTTCTTATTGTAGAACAAGCAGAGTGGTACCGCGGGATAATCTCGTCTCTCATTTAATGAGAGGCGTTTTTTTATTGGAAAAGTTTTGATGTTCTTTTTGTTGATTTCTGCGAAATTCACTCCCTTTCCGCGGGCAAACGAAAAGCGGAAGCGACCTGATTAGTCACGCAGGTCACTGGAAAACGGACGAGGAGGCTCGAACCAAACAAAGACTTGGTTCTGCGTGGGCTCACTCATAAGGATGTCAATCAATGTGTCGACCGCCGCAGGAAGTTTGAAGTGATCCAAGTGACTGGGTCGCTGAGCTGGACATCACTTCTTCGCATTCACCTACTTCCGCAAGCCTCCTCGCTTGCACAGGAAGTCAACACAAAAATGAAATCATTTTCGTGTCTACGATGAGAATTCTTAGTAGCTTTCCTTATGCTGGCTTCGACGTTCACCACAGGACGTACTTGTACAGGATGTACTGACTTCGACGTTCACCATAGGACGTGGTGGTATTTAGTCGAAGTTCATTATTATAGTCGAAGATCCTTTTAAAATGTGTCGGGTCTCGCTTGGCTCGCTTTTCCCGCTGGAGTGTCGCGAATTTCGAAAATCAACATTAAGCCTTCAGTCTTTCTTCATCAAAGAAATTAATTTGTGATTGAAAATAAAGGAGTGAATGGACATGACAATACAGCAATATACAGCCCAACATTTAGAGAAAGTGATCGACCTTCCGGCAAGCGGTATCGAAAAAACCCTGGAAGTACCACCTGATCGATCTTTAGGAGACCTTGCCTTTCCATGTTTTATATTAGCAAAAACTTTTAAAAAATCACCGGTTCAAATTGCCCAAACGTTAGCAGAAGAGTTGAAAGGGTCAACCCACTTTGAACGAATAGAAGCTGCAGGACCCTACCTAAACATTTTCTTGCCTAAAAAGCAGCTGACACAAGCGGTTATTTCTGAGATTTTAGAAAATGGACAGTTATATGGCAGCGAAACGACGAATAAAGGTACTATTATCATCGATCTCTCATCACCGAACATTGCCAAGCCTTTTTCCATGGGTCATTTGCGCTCAACGGTGATTGGAAATGCAATTGCCAACATCGCTTCGAAAAAAGGATACCAGCCGTACCGTATCAACCATCTAGGGGATTGGGGCACGCAATTCGGAAAACTGATGACAGCCTACACCAAGTGGGGGGACGAAGCGGCCGTCAAGAAAAGTCCGATTAAGGAATTGAACACTCTGTATGTTAAATACCACGAAGAAGTGAAGGGTAACCCTGATCTTGACAATGAAGGAAGAGAATGGTTCAAAAAACTGGAAGACGGAGATGAAGAAGCGAGAAAATTGTGGAGCTGGTTCAGAGAAGAATCTTTAAAGGAGTTCCAAAAGATATATGATTTACTAGATGTGCAATTCGATTCGATGAATGGGGAAGCGTTCTACAACGATAAAATGAAACCCGTCGTGGAAGAGCTCAGCGAAAAGAAATTATTGATTGAGTCAGAGGGTGCAATGGTGGTCGATTTATCAGAATTCAACCTTCCACCAGCCCTGATCCAGAAGAAGGACGGTGCCTCTCTTTATACGACAAGAGATCTGGCAGCTGCTAAATATAGAAAAGTAACATATCAATTCGTGAAATCTTTGTATGTCGTTGGTCACGAGCAATCCTTGCACTTTGAACAAGTGAAAAAGGTCCTTTCAAAAATGGGATATGCATGGGCAGATGACATGGAACATATTCCTTTTGGGATGATCCTGCAAGATGGAAAGAAAATGTCTACACGAAAAGGGAAGACGGTATTGCTTGAAGAAGTCCTTACTCAAACCATCCAGCAGGCAAAAGAAAACATCGAAAGTAAAAATCCGACGTTGGAAAATAAAGAACTGGTTGCAGAAATGGTTGGGGTCGGTGCAGTTATTTTCAATGATTTAAAACAGTCACGATTGAACAGTGTCGAATTCGATATTTCAAGCATGCTCCGTTTTGAAGGAGAAACAGGCCCTTATGTCCAATACACGCATGCACGTGCTTGTACGTTGTTAGCGAAGGGGGAATGGACGACTGAGGAACCAGCACCGTCTTATGATGTCGAGGAACCGTATTTATGGGAGATCATCCTGACGCTCGAGAAGTTTCCTGGTACGGTGGACCGAGCTTTGAAGGAATATGAACCGTCCATCATCTCCCGTTATTTGATCGAGTTGTCCCGATTCTTTAATCAATATTATGGGAAAGTACGGATCCTATCTGGAACGAAAGAGAAGCAAATGGCCCGGTTGAATGTAGCAAAAGCTGTGACGGTTGTGTTGGAGGAAGGACTCCGGCTGCTTGGGATCAAGGCGCCGGAGAAGATGTAAGAAGGGGTGACCGATATAATGAAAAGGAAGAAGGGTCTCATCCATCATATTGAACTATATGTCTCTGATCTGGAGAAAACGATCGAGTTCTGGGGATGGCTTCTTCCGGAGCTCGGTTATTTCGAATATCAGAAATGGGAAAAAGGACGAAGCTGGAAGCTGAAAGATTCGTATATTGTATTCGTCCAAGCCGAAAAGAAATACATTGCCGTTCCGTACCACCGCCGTCGGGTCGGTCTCAACCATTTAGCCTTCCATGCGGAATCTATGGATCAGGTCGATCAGTTGACGGACGAATTGAAGAAAAGAGGCGTGACGGTTTTATATCCGGATCGTCATCCATATGCAGGTGGATCTGACCATTACGCCGTCTATTTCGAAGATCCCGATCGGATCAAGGTTGAACTCGTAGCGCCAAAATGAGGAAAAAGCTGAAAACCTGAATGGAAGGAACCTTTCCACTCAGGTTTTCTTGATTTACACTTTAAGAAAGAAATACTTTCTTCAGTATCAGTGCAATTATGGCTCAGCTTTGCCAAGTTTTCTTTATTGAGAGGCGAGCCATGAGACCGCCCAGATATCTTTCGTTTCATCTCGGACGAGCCTGAAAAACTTCATGTTTTCCCCGGTTCCGCCCCATGTGATATACGCTTCTTTTCGATCCATAGGTGTCTCTTTAACGACTTGATTGAATTTCTCCACCTCCTGGATCTCTTCCAGTTTCTTTTCGGTATTTTTGCTCAATACAGGATCTTTTGCAATTTCATCAAGATAGTACTTTTTGGATGGCATGGATCCAGCGGGGTCTTGATAATACATGATATACACGGTTTCATAGTCATTCTGTTGGATTGCATGATAATGGATTTGCATGACCTCAAATGGATGCAGGCCTTTGAGTGCACCCTGGCTCTGCTCGCCTTTCACCTGTTCATATACTGTTATTAGATGATCGTCTATAGGTAACAAGGGACCGGAGATCGTTTTTTGCTGGCCATCATCTTTTTCAGCTATCGAAAAATCGTCTTTCGCTGCATTGAGTTTGGCATCTCCCTTATCTGCTTCATCTAAAGCAGGTATCGTTTTTTCGGATGTTCCACCGCTTTCCAGGCTTGCGCTTTTATCCGCTGCTGAATTGATTCCGACATCACTTGATTCACTAGAATGTTTGCTGCTCGATGGGAAGGTATCCATTGCAACCTGAACGACTGCAACCACAAGAAAAAGACACACTGCAGTACTGAGTATCGGTTTCCAATGCCAATGCATAAACGAAAATCGTAATGATCGTTTCTTAGCAATAGCGTTCCGGATATTTTGTTTTTGTTTATCTGTGAAGCGTTCTTCGGAGGACATCATTCGATTCAATGATTTGTTCAGATCTTTAAGTTGATTTTCCATCACCGATACTCCCTTCTGATGAAATAACTTCCTTAAGAAGCTGCCGGCCTCGATGCAGGCGCGTTTTTATCGTTGATTCGTTTGTCAGGAGCATCATGCTGATCTCCTGGATCGATAACTCCTCGAAATAATACAAGAGGAGCACTTCTCGATATTTAAGTGGCAGGGTAAGTACTTGTTTGGCTAATGTTTCACTTTCATCCTTCGCAATCAGATCAGCCTCAGGTGTTTGTGCTTCTCCCTTCATCCAACGAGAGATTTTATCGGTAAAATGGAGGTTCTTGAACGACCAGGTCCTATGATAATCGTGGCACCGATTGATCGTAATCCGATAGATCCAGGTTTTTACGGATGATTCTCCACGGAACGTATCCAGCTTTGTATAACAGGCGACAAAGGATTCCTGAACGATATCCTCGGCTTTGCCCCAATCTTTTACATAAGTATAAGCTAGGCGAGTCAATTTTTCCCCGTACTGGTCCATCATATGCTCGAGGACCTCCTCTTTCGGGTAACGGCCGATCACGTTATCAAGCTGTATCTTAGACCGATTTCTCGGTTGATATTCTTCCAACCTGCTGACCTCCCTTATATGTCTTTAATCTATTGACGTAACCAACGACGAATCCGTTTCAGCTTTGTAAAAAAATTGCAAAGCAGTGATAGACGGCTCGCGGATTAACGAGTAAAGTAGTGTGTAAGATACTTGTTTATTATAGATGAGTTTAGGCTGGAGGAGTGGTTTTATGGAAGATGCCAGGACAATTGTCAGATGCGGATGGTGTGAAAACGACCCATTATTGATCAGTTACCATGATGAAGAGTGGGGGAAACCTGTATCAGGGGATGATGAGCTCTTTGAAGCCCTGACACTGGAGATTTTTCAAGCAGGATTGAGCTGGAAAACGATTTTACATAAACGTGAAAATTTCCGTAATGCCTTCGATGACTTTTCGATTGCCAAGGTAAAAAGCTATGAAAATGAAAAGGTAGAAGCACTCTTAGAGGATAAAGGCATCGTCCGTCACCGCCGGAAGATTGAAGCAACCATTCATAATGCTAATGTAGCTGAGCAATTGATTTCTAAATATGGAAGTCTAAAATACTATTTCGATTCACTCCCAGAAGATCAACAGGAAAGACAAAAGGCGATCAAAACCACATTCAAACACGTAGGACTGACGACAGCTGAAAGCTTCCTGATGGCAACAGGCTTCATAGAACCAGACCACAGTGAAGAATGCTTTTTGAAAAAATAAAAACCCTTTTATTCTTTCATATTGATTTATGCGAAATTCACTCCCTTTCCGCGGGCAAACGAAAAGCGGAAGCGACCCGATTAGTCACGTAGGTCACTGGAGAACGGACGAGGAGGATCGAACCAAACAAAAACTTGGTTCTGCGTGGGCTCCCACACAAGGTGTCATTCACTGTGTCGACCGCTGCAGGAAGTTTGAAGTGATCCAAGTGAATGGTCGTTTCCCTGTATTAACTCACTTCCGCAAGCCTCCTCGCGAGTTCCTCGCTGCAGGGTCTCGCCTGACTCGCTATTCCTGCAGGAGTGTCGTGAATTCCGCTCAAAGAAATTTCTGAACAAATCAACTTTACCATTTAAAAGAGCCAAAAAAAGAAGGCACTTTTTAGATGCCTTCTACGATTAAGCTTTAAGTACTTTTTCTGTGCCTCATTATAAAGTAAGAGACTTGAACATGGGTGGGTTTTCGTCATAAGTAACCGCTGAACTGCTCATAGGTGGGTTTTCATCATAAGCAACAGCCGAACTGCTCATCGGCGGATTTTCGTCATAAGCAACCGCTGAACTGCTCATCGGTGGATTTTCGTCATAAGCAACAGCTGAACTGCTCTTTGGTGGAGGGTTTTCATCAAACGCCACCGTAGATTTATACATAGGTGGATTCTCATCATATACTTGCAAGTCTTTGTTTAAATTATGCGGTGCCCACATCGAACCACTAACCATGATTAAACTTAATGAAAGAAGTAGTGTTATAGACTTTAAAATTCTTTTCATTTTACACACCCTTTTATGTGAATTTTTTATTAGTAACTAAAGCTAATTTGTAATACTCACTAGAACTCTTATATTGTGAATTATTATAATAGTAATCAGCCAAGAGGGACGAGTATTCGCTAACATGCTCAAAAATATTTTTGTTTTGGAAGTATGGGATAGCTACCTTTTTAAGGTAAACTTCAAATTCCTTATTAAAAGCATCTTCTAACCTATATTCTAATATCTTTGCATGTATTTCATATTCTTCATTGTTCTTTACTTTCAATTGTTTCTTAACTTTATCTAACCACTGTCTTGAAAGCTCCAACTCATCTAAATTTAAATGCTCTTTAGCGATCAGATAATAAGTAATATATACGTTTGAATTATCGTACTTATCTTTAATAGATAAGCTTTTCATGTAGTATTGTATAGCTGTTTCAGGCTGTCCTTTATTACTGTAGACAAACCCTATATTATGGTAAATCATACCTAAGCTGCGATTATCATTAAAAGATTCAGCAAACTTTAATGCTTGATTAAAATGATACTCTGCTTGTGAATAACTTTTTATACGACGATTTGCTATACCAAGTAAGATTTGACAATCAGAACTCCTGCTGAAGTTATATTCTCTATCAAATATTTCCAGTGCTTTGTAAGCGTAGGTCATAACAGAAGTACTGTGGAATAAATAACTATGAGATAAAGCTATACTGTAATAAAAGACTCCAACCTCAACCTGGTTAAGTGGAGTTTGTTGTAAATTACCCTCGGCTTTTTCGAAATGGATAATTGCTTCAGAATATTCCTTTACATAATAGTAATAAAAGCCCTTTATAAAATAGTAATAGAAGTTTATGGAAGGGTCTTGATACGTTTCTTGCAGTTTACTAATTTTTTTTATCAGAGGTTTTGCCTCATCTAAATTGTTTTTTATTAAGTAAAACCTTATTAAAAACAAATCGTATCTTGTAAGAAGTAGAGGATCTTCTATAAAAGGAAGATACTTTTTTATTTTTAAATGAAGTTCTTCTGCTTCTTCATACTTCCGAAGAATAATTAAGTAATTCCACTCATTTAGTAATCCAAGTATATTTACATCTAACTGCTCTTCAGTGGGAGAGATCCCAAGCCTTTCACAGAGCAGTTCAATGACGTCTTCACTAGATTTGGCGTCTCCATTTTCGATTTTACTAAGATACGATACGGAGCAAATTCCCCTAGCTAATTCTTCCTGAGTGAGGCCTTTTGTTTTCCTGTAATATCTTATTCGTTGTCCTATCAAAATATCCCCCCTCCCAAACTTGGGAAAATTGACCCGAAAAACCATCAAATATCGTCTATCAAAACTACCATTTTTCCCAATACAGGACCATATGTTCCTTTGATAAAATAAATATAACACAAAATATGTTTACTAGTTAGTCTTTCAAACTAGTTTTTCTGTATTTTGGAAAAATTATTACAATGATTGTAGTAAGAATGTTCTTGTTTTAATTATGACATGAATAGGAGGATAGCATAATGGGAAAAATGAACAGTTTCATCCATGATAAACGTGAATCAAAAGACCCGTTTTATGCTTCTGTTGACCTGGGAATTGGAAAAAGATCAAAAACTTTAAATAGAAAAACAGTGAAATTTACCCAAGATAATACGAAGGATTTACTTACTGATGATCACCAGAACAAGTGGTTTTACAACCGTGTTGATAAAAAGGGCTATATTGATCTTGTAGCTGTCAATCCGAACAATGATACAGTCGTAAAAAAGAAACTTTATGGTACTCCGAATATTTATGAATTTCCTGATCATGTGGTAATCGCTTGTGAAGGAGATGGTGAAACGGGGTCAGTGTATCAATATTCCAAAGCAACTTTAGAGTTGGTGGAAGAATGGGAGATTGATGGATTCATTTGGGATGTCAACATGTACAACAATTCAGTCTGTGTTTCGGCGTACGTAGTTGATCTTGATATGGCCAGGTTGTATATCCTAAGTGGCAGATCAATTGATTTTGTCGAGCTCGGTACTCATTTTGCACCTGCAGATATATTGGTTTTACAGAATGATCTGTTCATATCCGCATATCCACTGACAGAAAGAAGCCCGAAAAAGATCCTGAGGCTCAATGATGAGTTTGATCTTGTAAAGGAATATGATGTATCCATCTGCCCAAGGTTTCTATTCAAGGATGGTGAAGAGATTCTGATACAAGAGTTGGACGTGAAAACGGGTCGATCTGATCGGTATTCGTCCTTGGATTTACAAACTGGAAGAGAAATCATCACGAAGCGGAGAAAACCAAGACGGTGCGTTAGCTTCTATTAAATTGAACTGATTCCAAAGGGACTGTCCCAAAATAAGTGTCAGACACCTCCAACACACAACATTTTGTTTCAAAAACACGATTTTTCTCAAAATGTTGTTAAGTTCGGGGAGACTCAGACGCTTATGGGACAGTCTTTTTTCACGGATTGTTCAAATTGTGGAACAGGGGATATAAGATGAACAGCAAATTAGTGGTTGAGAGGAGTGGGTCAGAATGTGGAAAGGCTCAGCTGCTGTTTGTGTGAAGGACCGAAAGCTTTTGATGGTACAACAAGGTGAAGAGAAGCTATGGACGATTCCATCCGGAGAAAAGTTTGATAAGGAGTCCTACGAAGCATGTTGTTTACGTGAACTAGAAGAAGAAACGGGATACCTCGGTGATATTCAGCGGTCGTTATTCGTGAAAAAAGGGCAAAGTTTCGGCATCGATGTTAAAGTCCATTACTTTCGTGTCCAGATCACAGGTGGAGAGATGAAGATCCAGGATCCAGATGAATTAATTCATGATATTAAATGGGTGTCCTTAAAAGAACTGCAAACACTTGATTTGTCTTTCCCTGAAGATTTCGTTTTTCTTTCGGAATACATCAAACAACCTTAATGAAAAGAAAACATATTAAAAATTCTGTAAAATAAGAGGAAATGGAAAATATTGTTTTGCGAATGCCCTGAAATTAAAAGAAAATGGTAATTGGTGTGATGTCCTGTCAAAATCTCTATCTTATACGAATGCTATTGTTGGACCAAAAATCTTTTATAGGGGCACGCGAAAAATGAAAAGGATAACCGTATTAGTTGTGTCTCTTCTTTTAAGTTTTGTTTGGATACTCCCAGAAAACATTTATGCAGAAGACGATGAACCAACAGATCTTTTAAGTGAGACCTCCATTTTAATCGATGCAAAAACTGGTGAAGTATTAGCAGAAGAAAATCCTGATAAACGAATGTATCCGGCGAGTATTACGAAAATCGTAACCGCGATTATGGCAATCGAGTCTGGAAAAATGGATGACGTAGTGACCATAAGTGAGAATGCAGCCTCTGTACCGGGTACGCAGGTATATCTGGTAGAAGGGGAGCAGATGACATTGCGCCAGCTTGTACAGGGATTGATGATCAATTCCGGGAATGATGCAGCCGTCGCTATTGCTGAACATCTATCAGGAAGTGAAGAAGCGTTCGCACAAGATATGAATGAATTTGCGAAAGAGGAACTTGGATTAAAAAACACCCATTTTGTGAATCCGAATGGGCTGCCTGATGACGATCATTATTCAACGGCTGCAGATATGGCTGAATTCACACGATATGCGATGCAGTTTGATGAGTTCAAGGAAATTGTCCGTACGAAAGAGTTCGATTGGAAGGGTGCAGGATGGGAAACCACCCTTTATAATCACCATAAGCTTTTATGGCGTTATGATGGAGCAATCGGCGTCAAGAATGGTTACACGAGCAAATCTAAGCATACGCTCGTAACAGCTGCCGAACGGAACGGTACCTCTTTAATCGTTGTTACGATGAAAAACGATTCATCCGAACAAGCCTATCAGGATACAATCGAGCTGTTGAATTATGGATTCGAACATTATGAAACGGAAAAAATCGAAAAAGGTACGGTCTTTACAAATGTTGATGGGAAAGAAATAAAACTGAACGAAGATAAATTATTCACTCATAAAATCAATGAAGGCTTTGAAGCGAAAGTAAATGAAGATGGAAATCTAATCATCAAAAATGATGTAGATGAAGAAATCGCTTCTTTCCCGCTCGTTCCAGACACAAAAAAGAGCGGAGCAATTAAAGAAGCGATCGGAAGTGTGAAGGTTGAGGATGCTGAAGGCAATTCCTTGTTTTCTGTTTTATTGAAAGGAAGTTTACTCCTCCTTATCGTGTTGTTCGTATGGAACTTCATTAGAAAAAGGAGAAGACGGAAGAAGAAAAAGCTGCGGAAAAAGCGTATGATGGAAGAAATTAACCGGATAAAGGGTTCGACTTAAGGTTGTGATAGCCTAAGTCGACCCCTTTTTACGTTTCAGGGCGAATTATCTACAAGAGTACAATTTGGGTGATATAGGAAATGTAGGCTGGTTAGGTTATAATCAGTTAAGAGTTCTTGAATACACGACAGGGGGCCACGATTCATCATGCGTTTGGAACCATCTAACCAGATCGCACCGAAAGCTTTGACCGTATGGCGTATTTATGGTGCTTTCAATAGTCTTTTCTTTATTTTACTATCGATCGGAAGTATACTACTTGTTCTTCTGACTCCAGTTCCTGTTTGGGTATCCATTATTACCATATTAATTACTGCTCTGCTTACATATCTTTTTATCCAAGTGCTTCCAGCGATCCGTCACCGTGTCTGGCGGTATGAAGTGCGGGAATATGAAATCGAATTGAAGTTCGGGCTTTTGATCATTCGCAGGGTGCTGGTTCCAATGGTACGTGTCCAGCATGTCGACACGAAGCAAGGACCGATCCTCCGTCACTATGAGTTATCGACCGTCACGGTTTCAACAGCTGCCACAACTCATGAAATTCCGGCTTTAGATCGTGAAACAGCAGATCAGGTGCGGGACTATATCTCACAAATGGCCAGGGTGTCAGAAGAAGATGTATGAGCCGACAAGACTTCATCCATTAGCTGCTGGATTGTCCTTTTTAAAAGTGCTCAAGGAATGGATCATCCCGATCATCATATTTTTCTTATTCGGTCCTGGAAGTCCACCGGGAATGGCCTGGGTGTCGTTTGCACCGTTCCTCTTCATCCTTATGTTAGGAGGCTACGGCATCCTGTATTGGTATCGGTTCACCTATCATATTGAAGGTGAGGAACTGAAAATTGAGTATGGTGTGTTTGTAAGGAAGAATCGCTATATCCCGAAAAGAAGGATCCAATCGATCGATTACACCCAGGGGATTTTTCACCGGGTTTTTGATGTTGTAAAAATCAATATTGAAACAGCTGGAGGTCCTGGTGGGGCAGAGGCCTCGTTATCTGCTGTCAGTCTAGCGAATGCTGAACAGTTGAAAGAAGCCTTGCGCGAAGAAAAAACGAAAACTGAAGAGGCTGACGTACTGGTAGAAGCTGAGAGGGAAAAACCTGCCTATAGCTATAAGTTATCGTTGAAGGATTTGCTGCTGGCAGCTTCTACTTCAGGCGGAATTGGTGTCACACTGCCACTGATTGGGACACTAAGCTCCCAGTTCGAAAATTTCATTCCGGATGACTTTTATGTAGAAGCTTTCAATTGGTTAAGCGGGTTCAGTTGGATCGTGATTGCTGTGATGGTTTTCTTCTCATTATTTTTTGCATGGTTCATATCCTTTGTCGGTGTGATCTTAAAATATGCTAACTTCCAGATCAGACGCTTCGAAGACCGGATCGTCATCAGCAGGGGGTTGCTTGAAAAACGGGAGCTTACCCTTCCTTTGCACCGTATCCAGGGAATACGCATAGTTGAAAGTGTCCTACGTCAGCCTTTTGGTTTCGCGACGGTACATGTAGAAAGTGCTGGAGGTGCTGGGCCTGAAATGGGCGTTTCTGCAATGCTGTTTCCGTTCATCAAGCGTTCCAAAATCAATGCGGAGTTGACGGAAATTCTCCCTGACTACAATGTGCCTGAAAAAATGAAACCATTACCGAAACGGGCAATGAGGCGCTATATTCTACGAAATGTTGCTCCTGCAATTTTTGTGGTCCCATTGTTTTGGGTAATTCCATCACAATTTTGGTTTTTGTTGTTGATTCCAGTCCCAATCCTGGTAATGTGGGGAATCCTTGATTTCAAGGATAGTAAATGGTTGATCGAGGGGCAGTCTTTTTATATGCAGACACGGACGCTTTCACGATCTATGCTCATCACGAAAAAGAGACGAATGCAGGATTTTGAGATCAAACAATCCATATTTCAACGACGTCATGATTTGATCACGTTGAAAACTGCAATTTTATCAGGTGGAGTCGGCAAGGTTTTTCAATTGAAGGACGTAGAAACCAGAAATTCGAACGAAACGTTTGGTTGGTTTTCTCGAAAGTCTCAGGAAAGTAAGATACAATGAATCCATTTTAATAAAGCAATCAAGATTTTCAAAACTAAGACAGGAGCTGAGATTGATAAAGTCGCTCCTGTCTTTTTACCAGAGAATAGTAATCCGGAGGGTGACCTTGCGATGATCGCTTTAATATCGTGTTCGTTTTCCCATCAGGATGATTGGACCTAACGCAGCTCCTCCTACTAAACCGAAGAGGTGGCCGAGGATATTGATGTTGGGTGTAACGAATGTCATGACCAAGCTTAAGACGAGGATTGTCATGACGATTTGGGAATTTTGTTGATCGATAAGCTCTTTACGGGCATAAATGATGTACACATACAGGCCAAACAAACCGAATATCGCACCAGATGCCCCGATGTGGCTATAACCAGGACCTTGAAGGATGAAGGTTGCAATATTTGCGATGACCCCTGCACCAATGTAGCCGAGGATGAATTTTAACTTTCCTAAAATCCGTTCTAATCCAGGCCCGAATAGGAATAAGGAAAAAGTATTGAACAGGACATGAGGGAAAGATTCATGTATGAAGATAGGGGTTACAAGTCTCCAATACTCACCCGCACCGATGTAGAAGTTTATACCGGCAGTTAAATGCAGCAATGCCGGGAAAAGATTGACACCGATGAATAGAACGATATGAATGGCCATGATTATGGTGATAATAGGATACAATCGCTTGAATGATCTAAAATTTTCTGTTCGAATAAACACAAGAAAGACCTCCCTTTTCAACCAGGGTCTATTTTACCTTTGGCTTTGTTATGCTTTATTGTTGATTGTTGCGAAATTCACTCCCTTTCCGCGGGCGAACGAAAAGCGGAAGCGACCCGATGAGTCACCTAGGTTCTGGAAAACTGACGAGGAGGCTCGAACCAAACAAAGACTTGGTTCCGCGTGGGCTCACTCATAGGGATGTCAATTCAATGTGTCGACCACCGCAGGAGTGTCGCAAATTTCTTTTGAGATCAACAAAGTACTTTAACAAAGCCTACATTAAAGAAACAAGACACTTTCTTCAATTATTTAAAGGATGTAATCTATATTCTGAAATCATTACCTATACAGTTTATCATATTAGTTAATCAGAGTCTGAATGAATGGTTCCAAGTTTTGAATATAAGAGGGGTATATAGATGATTATTGGAATTGGAATAGATATCGTAGAAATCCAACGTATCAAGCGTACCAGTGAACGGCAAGCGAAGTTTGCTGAACGGATTTTGACTGAGGCGGAATTGATCTGCTTCCGTTCGTTGGAACAACGTAAGAGTATTGAATTTCTTGCGGGAAGGTTTGCTGCTAAAGAAGCCTATGCAAAAGCTACAGGTACAGGTATCGGAGGGCAATTGAGCTGGAAGGATGTACAGATCCTGGCTAATGAAGCGGGAAAACCGGTCATCGAGGATGAAAAAACGGATTGGAACGCCCATGTTTCGATTTCCCATAGTAAAGAATACGCAGTTGCACAAGTAATCCTTGAAAGCTCGTCAAGCTAGTCTGCATATTGCTAGAAGTTGTCTCATATATTTGTAGTACGGTTAGGAGGGAACGCTGAAACATATGGCCAGATGGTCAAGTGAGTGCAGCCGCCAAAGGTTTTTAACAAGGGGGTGTAGATTCAAGAAAACTGCTTGCATTCACCATGCCGGAATTTTTTACCTCAATTCGTACTATTCTAACATTCAGGGTATTTGTGTATCCCCGTGGCGGAGCAACAAAGATCATTCTGGATGTCATATGTGAGGTCCCTCTTTTGTCATCTATATGAGGCAAAGGAGATGAAAAATTTGAAAAGAATACTCTCGCTTCTTATGATTGCACTCCTGGTTACTGCGCTTGCGGCTTGTGGGTCCAAAAGCCAGAAAGATGTATTGTCAGATTTAGAAAAAACGATGGATAAGATGTCGGGTTATAAATCTGAGGCTACGATGACCCTTCAGACAGGGGAAAATCCACTTACGTACGAGATTGAGATCTGGCATAAAAAGCCGAGCTTTTACCGGGTCAGCTTGAAGAATGCTGAGAAAGATCAAAGTCAGATGATCCTGAGGAACAGTGAAGGTGTATTCGTACTGACACCAGCGCTTAATAAGAGTTTCCGCTTCCAAAGTGATTGGCCGGAAAACAGCAGTCAAGTGTATTTGATGGAGTCTCTGATCAGCGATATCCTTATGGATGAGGATCGTAATTTCAAGACTGGAGAAAAGGGATATGTCTTCAATACAAAGACGAATTATCAGAATAAAAATCTGTATCAGCAAGAAATAACGCTGGATAAATCCAATCTGCTTCCGAATAAAGTGAAAGTGATGGATAAAGATATGAAAGTCCTGGTAGATGTGAAGTTCAAGAATACGAAGTTGAACTCGAAATTTGATCCTGGGGCATTCGATATGGAGCGCAACATGGAAAGTGCTAAGCTTGAAGTTCCGACAATGGCAACTGGGGAGCGGGAATTCACACCGGTCTTTCCAGAGTTTGTCCCTGAAGGAACGACTTTACTGAACCAGGTGGCGAACAGCAGCGGTGATGAAGTGATCCTCACTTACGCTGGAGACAAATCTTTCACCATTATCCAAAGACAGGCGACTGTCGCGCCTGCTACGAAGATGTTGACCATGAACGATGGCGACCTTGTTGATCTAGGCTTTGCGGTGGGTGTGTTGAATGGCACCACACTCAGTTGGTCAGTCGACGGAGTTGATTATTACCTTGCCTCAAATGATCTGACAGAAGAAGATATGGCATCAATCGCATCATCAATGGTGATGGCGCAAGGAAAATGATGGATTGACAGGCTGGAAGAATAGAACCGATATTCTTTTTAGCCTGTTTTTTGTTGAAGTACCCGGTGCCTGGCACCAAAATCAAACCCAGCAGCCCCAACGGTTCTCAAATGGTGCCTGGCACAGATTAGAATAGCCTGGCGCTGTAGGTTTCTGAATCGGTGCCAGGCACACAATAGAACGAAAATAGTAAGAAAGAAATTTACCGTGACGAAATGGTTATGTACAATAGAAGGAAAATAGTTTGAGCTAGGAGTCGTTTTCATGCAATTTTACAGACCTACTTGGGCAGAAATCAATTTGGATCATATCATAGATAACTACCTTCATATACAGAACCATTTAAAAGGCGGAACGAAAGTGATGGCGATTGTTAAGGCAAATGGATATGGCCATGGTGCCGTACAAGTCGCCAGGAACCTGATTGAAAATGGTGTGGATCATTTAGGGGTTGCCTTATTGGATGAAGCGATTGCGCTTAGAGAAGCGGGGATCGGTATACCGATACATGTTCTAGGGTGGATCGATCCGGAATATGCTTCTATAGCTGCTCGTTATGATGTTTCCGTAACGGTTTTCCAATCCGAATGGATAGAGAACTTAGGAGACTTCGATATTCAATTAAAGGTTCATATCAAGTTTGATACTGGTATGGGACGTTTAGGTATAAATGATGAGAATAAGGCAAAGCTAATAATTAATAAAATTCAACAAAATCCGAGTTTGAAGTTAGAAGGTGTTTTCTCACATTTTGCAACAGCTGATGAACTAGACTCAGAGCTAGTCGCTCGTCAAATGGATCGATTTTCCAGGTACCTCTCGCTTATGGAGGATGAAGGTGTCCGGCCGGACGTCATTCATTTCGGTAACAGTGCTGGCGCCATCCGTTTTCCTGAGTACAAACAACATTATGTACGGGTTGGTATTTCGCTATATGGTCTATCCCCTTCAGAGGAGATTAAAAGTGTGCTGCCATTTCCTCTTAAACAAGCTTTTTCTTTACACAGCAAATTGACTCACGTTAAAAAAATCCAGCCTGGAGATACCCTGAGTTACGGAGCGACTTATCGGGCAGAGAAAGAAGAGTGGATTGGTACAGTGCCGATCGGCTATGCAGATGGGTGGTTGCGCCGATATGCGGAGAAAGGTTCAGTCCTCGTTAATAGTCATAAGGCGAAAATCGTCGGCCGCATCTGCATGGATCAACTTATGGTGAGGTTACCTTACAAAGTTGATGTAGGTACTGAAGTCGTGCTGTTGGGAGACCAAGGATCCAATTCGATACCCATTGATGATGTTGCACGCCAAAATGGAACGATCAACTATGAAATACCCTGCGCAATCTCTTCTCGAGTGCCGAGAATTTACAAAAAAAACAACAAAATCATTGAAACAATGAATCAAACTCTAAATAATTCGTAAATTATTAAAGGAATTCGGCTGAAATTGGCGAAAGGGTTATACTGAGATTGCTTTGCAAAATTACGTTTTGGATGGTACTATTAATAGGGGATTTTCAGAGTGAGCGTAGCAGTTAGCTGGAGGTGGATTTTTGTGTCCGATTTGAACACAAAGAGAATTGTCATAAGCTTACCGGAGCAACTGATAAAAGAGGTGGACGGAGCGATTATGGACGAAAACTTGAACAGAAGCGAGTTTATTCATCAGGCAACCAAAATGTATCTGCGAGAACGGGAAAGCAGCCATATCCGCGAATCTATGCGTCAAGGGTATAAGGAAATGGCCAAGATCAATTTGAATATTGCATCAGAAGCCTTTCTTGCTGAGGAGGAAGCTGATCTAACTTTGGACCGCTTAGTAAGCGGGGTGTAATGATTTGATAGTGAAGCGTGGCGACGTTTACTTTGCAGATCTTTCTCCTGTAGTAGGGTCGGAGCAAGGAGGTATCCGGCCGGTATTGATCATACAAAATGATATCGGTAACCGGTTTAGTCCAACAGTAATCGTCGCGGCCATTACAGCCCAGATTCAAAAGGCTAAACTTCCTACTCACGTAGAAATCAGCGCTAAGAAATATAAGTTCGAACGAGACTCTGTCATATTATTAGAACAAATCCGAACAATAGATAAACAAAGACTGACAGACAAAATAACACATTTAGACGATGAAATGATGAAAAAAGTTGATGATGCACTCCAGATCAGCCTGGGGCTCATTGATTTTTAGCACTCATGACAGAGTAAGCTGCTGATTATCCAGCGGCTTTTTTTACATTTAGGCTTATAAGGCGCAATTATTAAAGGGAAAACTCTGTTAAACGAATTTGTATTTAAGTGAAATTTCGCGACACTCCTGCGGGAAAAGAGAGCCAGGTGAGACCCTGCACCTTTTAAAGGATCTTCACTTTAATGATGAACTTCGACTAATTACCACCACGTGCTATGGTGAACGTCGAAGTCAGTACATCCTGTACAAGTACGTCCTGCGGCTGCGGTTACTCGGCGCAAAACTGCCAAAAGGATGGAATATCAGTGCAGGGAAGTGATGTCTAGCTCAGCGACCATTCACTTGAATCACTTCAAACTTCCTGCGGCGGTTGACACATTGATTGACATCCTTATGAGTGAGCCCACGCAGAACCAAGGCTTTGTTTGGTACGAGCCTCCTCGTCAGTTTTCTAGTGACCTACGTAACTCATCGTGTCGCTTCCGCTTTTGGTTTACCCGCGGAAAGGGAGTAATTTTCGGAGAAATCAACAATAAAAATTTATGAGCCAAAGAAACATACATCTAGGGCTGTCCCGAGCGAAAGTGTCATGCACTACTAACAAGTCATCTTTTTACTAAGTGTTATAAAAACGGTTAGATTTCAGACTCGGAGGGACAGCTTTCTTTACACTTAAAGAAAGTATTAAAATACTTTCTTCAGTATAAGCGCAACTAAGGCTCAGCCTGCGCCAAGGTTTGGCTTTGCCAAGTTTTCTTTATACATATTATAGTGATTGTTAAAGGTTCGTATTGATCATTTTGAAGTTTCATATCGTATACCTTAAATAAGTTGAGTCTCATAGTAACTCCGTAGTAATGGGGAGTAGCGTAAGGAGTTTTGAGAGCGCTCCAACCGCATCAGTACGCACATTTGACAGAAAATACAAATACGGACGAAAGTTTATTGATGAAATGGTAAGCACAATTCAACATAATAAAGCCTATAAGAAGAAATATGAGCGGAAATGTAAAATTGTGGCTGAAAGCTCAAAAGAATTGAAAGATTACACCAATAATGAAATAATATTTTTATGACCAATTTCTGAACGGAGGGTACATGGATGAACTCGACAATATACGAGGTTATGAAACAGAACCGTTCATCTATAGAGGAGGAATGGCAGTCACAAATGCTGCAATTTCGTGAAGATGAACGTGAATTAACCAGTGTTACAAAGGAAGTATTCCAAAACTCCAATACGGAATTTATAGATAATCTATTGACACATGTCATTGGAGGGCAAGAAGAAATAAGCTCAGACCTTCAAGACTTTTTTGAAAGAACTGTCCAAATTGGATGGCCATTGAGTTATGTGACGAAGGGACTACAGGCTTTTCGTCGAATTGGATTAAAAACGATCGTAAATGAAAAAGAAAATATAGATGATGTAATGGATGCATTTGAACTTTTCGATCGTTCGATAGACAAGCTTTTTGAAGAGATCGTCACGTACTCTACACAGAACTGGAAGGACACAATTTCAGTTCAGAAGAAAGCTTTGCTTGAGTTGTCAGCACCTCTTATTCCTGTGTTTGAAAGCATTAGTGTTATGCCGTTGATCGGTACGATTGATACCGAAAGAGCGAAGCTGATCATGGAAAACCTTTTGGATGGGGTCATAACGCACCGCTCAGAAGTGGTATTGATCGATATAACTGGTGTACCAGTAGTAGATACGATGGTTGCACATCATATCATCCAAGCAGC
Source organism: Alkalihalobacillus sp. TS-13 (assembly GCF_019720915.1). Lineage (GTDB taxonomy): Bacteria > Bacillota > Bacilli > Bacillales > Fictibacillaceae > Pseudalkalibacillus. The sequence goes on along the minus strand of NZ_JAHKSI010000007.1, from coordinate 9,100 downwards.
AGAAGCTGTTCGGTTGATTGGATCGAAATGTATCCTCGTCGGAATCCGTCCGGAAATCGCACAGACCATCGTTAACCTTGGCATTGATTTAAGTGAATTCCCTACAAGAAGCACTCTTCTTAAAGGCATTGAAGCTGCGTTAGAACTTACGAACAAAAAAATAGAATCGTTATCCTAGGGGGGCTATGGATGAGAGTGCCAATTCTCAAGTTACATGAGTATTTACTGATATCGATTCAGGTTGAACTTGATGATAAGACCGCTTTGCAATTCCAGGAAGACCTATTAAGTAAAATCCATGATACTGGAGCCAAGGGGATTGTTATAGACCTTACATCGGTCGATATGGTCGATTCCTTCATTGCAAAAGTACTTGGTGATGTAGTCAAAATGTCTAATTTGATGGGGGCGAGAGTGGTATTGACAGGTATACAACCACCTGTAGCAATAACACTGATCGACCTCGGCATCAATATGAGAAACGTACCGACAGCACTAGACTTAGAACAAGGATTAGATAAATTACAACAGGATTTGGAGGGATGAGTATGACCGTCCAATCCTGTGTAGATGTACGAAACGAATGGGATATTGTCAGCGCTCGTCAATTAGGTAGGGACTTAGCGAAAGATCTAGGCTTTTCAAGTGTAGATCAAGCCAGAATTACGACAGCGATATCCGAATTAGCAAGAAACATATATCTATATGCAGGGAACGGAAAAATTTGTATCGAGCCGATTGAAGAAGGTAACCGCAAGGGTCTTCGGATTGTTGCGAATGATACCGGTCCAGGTATTGAGGATATACGTAAAGTAATGGAAGATGGCTATACAACATCTGGTGGACTGGGAGCTGGTCTGCCAGGTGTAAAGAGACTGATGGATGAATTTGCAATCCAATCTACAGTAGATGTAGGAACAGAAATATATATTACCAAATGGCTCCGCTAGGAGGATCGCAATGTTGGGGGATAAAGGTTTATTAGTAGAAAGATATGAACAGTTTTTATCTGCTTATTTAAGTGGTAGAACAGAACAAGCCCTATATAAAGCACAACAATTCAGCCGGAAAATGATTGAACAGAACATCTCCCCTGAAGAAGTGATCAATATTCACTATACTGTGCTCGAATCTCTGAACGGGGATATTCCCGAAGAAGTGAAGGATTCATTTGATTTCTTGATAGAAGTCATGATGGGATATGGCATGGCTTACCGAGAGCATCAAATACTCCGTGATAAACAATTAGCCCTTGAATCTGAAATAGAGGTAGCCGCGAGCATGCAGCAGACTCTTCTTCAAGGGGAAGTCCCAAAGGTGGATGGACTTGATATAGGTGTAATCAGTAAAGCGGCTAAGAAAATGAGTGGAGATTACTATCACTTCGTACAAAACAGTCCAGAATCGATCAGCGTGGCTGTTGCAGACGTCATTGGAAAGGGAGTTCCCGCTGCCCTTTGTATGTCGATGATTAAATATGCGATGGACAGTTTGCCGGAACAACAGAACCACCCAAGTATCGTACTTGAAAACTTAAATCGTGTTGTGGAACAGAACGTTGATCCCACAATGTTTATTACGATGTTTTATGGTCATTATAATACAGACCTCCATCGCTTTTTTTATGCGGGTGCCGGTCACGAACCGGGGTTTTATTATAATGCACTAACAGATGATTTCGAAGAATTCACTGCAAAAGGGCTCGTACTAGGTATCTCACGAAGTACAAAATACAAACAATATGAAAAGGAAATCAAAGCTGGTGATATGATCATCATGCTTTCGGACGGTGTAACAGAGTGTCGGACCAGCAGTGGTTTTATTTCCAGAGATGAAGTGGTTTCGTTGATTCGTTCCCACATGCATTTATCACCACAAGAGATCGTAGATAATGTCTATGCTGAACTTGAACAATTACAGGAATTTGAATTAAGGGATGATTTTACCTTAATTATTTTAAAAAGAACGGTTTAGCATTAGTTAAGTTGTGGTATTGATAAAGTAATGCATTCCTATACCACAAGGGGGAAGTCGAACATGAATTTGCAAATCAAGAAGAAAGAAACAAATACTCATATAGATGAATTAGTATTAATGGGTGAGGTAGATGCTTATACTGCACCTAAACTGAAGGAGACATTGTTGGAAGCTACGCAAAAGCCAGACCAGCAAGTCGTTGTCGATCTTAGCGGAGTGCAATATATGGACAGTACGGGGCTCGGTGTTTTCGTAGGCGCACTAAAATCCTCACAACAATATGGGAGTACTCTGACACTCACTGGTATGACCGACCGTGTTGAAAGATTATTTGAAATCACAGGTCTTACAGAAGTGATGAACATCGAGAATGACCAGGAGGAGGAGGCGCGATGAGTGACGTTATCGAAATGGTGATTCCAGCCAAGCCCGATTATGTTGGTGTAGCAAGACTGACGGTTTCTGGCATAGCGAGTAGAATGGGTTATACATTTGACGAAATCGAAGACATTAAAATCGCGGTTTCTGAAGCAATTACAAATTCAGTGAATCATGCATACGGCACAAAGGATGAAGGTGAAATCCGCCTTTCTTACGGCATGTTTGATGATAAACTCGAAATTACTGTTATGGATAAAGGGAAAAGTTTTGATGTAAAAGCGGCAAAACTAAGTACCGGTCCAGTCAACGGTAAACCTGTTGAACAAATTAATGAAGGAGGGTTGGGTCTTTTCTTGATTGAAACGCTAATGGATAAAGTTGATATTAGCGATGAAGCAGGAGTGGTAGTCATGATGACGAAATACCTAAACAGAGATGGGGTGGATGAAAGTGTCGACCAATACAAGTCAGCCCCGTCACAATAAGGACTTCGTCTATGAGTTATTAGAACAACTGCGAGAAGACCCTGAAAACCAAGAAATTCAAACGACACTCGTCGAACATTATCAGGACCTGGTCCATTCGCTTGCACGGAAATTTTCAAAAGGGAAAAGCATCCACGATGACTTAGTTCAGGTAGGCATGATTGGTCTACTGGCTGCTTTTCGACGTTATGACCCTGAATTCGGAAGAAGTTTCGAGTCATTCGCGGTTCCGACGATCATTGGTGAAATCAAGCGTTTCATCCGTGATAAAACGTGGAGTGTCCATGTCCCGAGAAGGATCAAGGAACTTAGTCCGCGAATCAAACGAGCGGTTGAAGAGCTAACCAATGAACTTCAGCGCTCACCAAGAGTCGAAGAGATTGCAGAATATCTAGACTCTTCAGAAGAAGAAATCCTGGAAACGATGGAAATGGGCAAGAGTTATCAAGCCCTTTCAGTCGATAGCTCGATTGAAGCTGACCAGGAAGGAAGTACGGTAACTCTCCTAGATCTTGTAGGAAGTACCGAAAGCGGTTATGAACAAACCGATCAGCGTATGCTATTGCAAAAGGCTTTTCATGTATTGTCAGATCGAGAACAACAGATATTACAATGCACTTACTTTGAAAATTTAAGTCAAAAAGAAACAGGTAACCGCTTGAATATTTCACAGATGCATGTATCGAGATTACAGCGCAGAGCACTTGAAAAGTTGAAGGATGCTATACGTGTCGATCCTTCGGAGGCACTGAATCATGATTGAGAATTATGTCCACCACCATGTAGACTGGAGTACCTTCCAACGTTCCAAAGTGGAAGGACAATGTAACGGTGACAGCTATTTTGCAAAAGAAACCGATGATTACTTTATCTGCGTTGTTGCGGACGGTTTAGGAAGCGGCCAGGGGGCACATGAGGCTTCCACTAAAACTGTTCAAGTCGTTGAAGAGCATCATGACAAAGATGTCCATACGTTGATGAAGCTTTGCAATCAATCTCTTCAATATACACGAGGAGCAGTATTGACGATTTTCAAAGTTCATTTTCAGAAGAACTTGCTTGAATATTGCGGTGTAGGCAATATCCGCCTCATTATCGGCTTGCCCTCAGGAAAAATGATTCATGCGATTCCGAAATCTGGTTTCCTTTCAGGTAAACCCGTGAAGTTTGATGTGAGAGAAATCCAATATCAAGCAGAATCCATGTTCATCGCCTATTCTGATGGGGTTGAACTATCCTCGCCAGATAAAAGGAATGTAATGAGGTCAAGAAATCCAAGAGTGGCAGCCAGTTATTTACGCCAAAAATGCAGTGCAGTAGCTGATGATATGACATTCGTAATAGGGAAAGTCACTTAAAAGAGTTTTCTCGAATAAGGGAGAGCTCTTTTTTGTGTAGCTATATCGTTAATTTTGCGAAAGTCACTCATTAGTGGAGGATGAACCTTTCTAAGAAGAGGGCCTAGATTACAAAGGTGCCTCTTATTTGGTAAACTTGTACGTATATCAGTTTTACAAGGAGGAGCAAGTTTGGAGACGAACAAAGAACTTATTTTGCAAGTATCAAAAGAAACCCAATTATCTCAAAAGTATATTAAAAATATCATCGAACTTCTTGAAGAGGGAAATACGGTCCCATTCATCGCAAGATACCGGAAAGAATTGACGGGCGCAGCAGATGAAGTACAGATCCGCAATGTCTCGGAAAGCTGGGAGTATAAACGGAATCTCGAAAAGCGAAAAGAAGAAGTGCTCCGATTAATTGAAGAACAAGACAAATTGACCGATGAATTGAAATCCGAAATACATAAAGCCACCAAACTTCAACAGGTTGAAGATCTGTACCGCCCATATAAACAAAAGAAGCGCACGCGTGCTACAACAGCAAAAGAAAAAGGGCTGGAACCACTAGCAGAACTGATTCTTGATCAAAAAAGTGGTGTGGATATAGAGGTAGAAGCTCAACGTTTCGTCTCAGAAGAAAAAGGTGTCCTAGGTGCAGAAGAAGCTATTCAAGGTGCGGAAGACATTATTGCTGAAAGAGTATCCGATGATTCGGATAACCGTGCATGGATCCGTTCGCTCACTTTTCAGGAAGGTATGGTGGAAACAAAGCTGAAAGGAAAACAGGAACCTGAAGACAAGACCTATGAAATGTATTATGACTATCAGGAGCCTGTGAAGAAAATCGTTCCTCACCGAACGTTAGCCGTAAATCGCGGGGAAAAAGAAGACGTCTTGAAGGTGTCTATTGCAGCATCTTTCGATAAAATTTTAAGAAAACTGAACAATAAGTATGTAAAGGGAGGATCTTCATCAGCTGAATACATCGAACGTTCAATAGCAGACAGCTACAAGCGGTTGATTGCTCCTTCAATCGAGCGTGATATACGAAACGAATTGACGGAAATTGCAGACGAACAGGCGATTCGTATTTTTTCAGAAAACATCAGACATCTTTTATTACAGCCTCCATTGAAAGGTAAGGTAGCGTTAGGCGTCGATCCAGGGTATCGGACGGGTTGTAAACTGGCTGTGGTCGATGAAACCGGTAAAACATTAGCGATTGATGTCATGTATCCCACTCCACCGCGCTCCGATATCGAAAAATCGAAAGCGATTTTGAAAAAGATGATCGAACGTCATGATGTTGAAATTGTTGCGATTGGAAACGGAACAGGATCTAGGGAAACGGAACAATTCGTCGCGGACCTGATCAAAGAGATAGAGCGTCCATTGGCATACCTGATCGTTAATGAAGCTGGAGCAAGCGTCTACTCTGCTTCAGACATCGCTCGTCAAGAATTCCCTGATTTGAAGGTCGAGGAACGCAGTGCAGTATCAATCGCAAGAAGATTGCAGGATCCATTGTCTGAACTCGTAAAAATCGATCCAAAGTCGATCGGGGTAGGGCAGTATCAGCATGACGTTTCACAAAAGCGTTTGAATGAATCTCTTACATTCGTCGTGGAAACAGTGGTCAACCAGGTTGGAGTCAACGTAAACACTGCTTCTCCATCTTTGTTGCAATACGTCGCCGGCCTATCGAAAGCTGTTGCAAATAATATTGTTCAAAAAAGAGAAGAAGAAGGAAAGTTCACAAGCAGAACTCAACTGAAAAAAATCCCTCGCCTAGGAGCTAAAACGTATGAACAGTGTATCGGTTTCTTAAGGATCATTGAAGGGAAGACTCCACTGGACCAAACTCCGATCCACCCGGAAACGTATGATGATACCCGGAAGCTTTTAAGCTTATTGGATGTGACCGAACAAGAAATCGGTACTGATGAAATTAAGAAAAAGCTCCAGTCGGTTGATCTAAAAGAGTACGCAGAGAAATTAGATATTGGGGAACTAACATTGAAGGATATCGTCGATGCACTAGTGAAGCCGTCAAGAGACCCTCGTGATGAAGTGACTAAGCCTTTATTAAAGACAGACGTCTTGAAAATGGAAGACCTGAAAGAAGGAATGGAACTTGAAGGGACTGTCCGCAACGTCGTGGACTTCGGGGCATTTGTTGACGTAGGAGTCAAACAAGACGGCCTGGTCCATATATCTAAGCTTAGTAAAAACTATGTAAAGCACCCGATGGATGTCGTTCATGTGGGGCAAGTCGTCAAAGTTTGGGTAGAACAGGTGAATCTGGATAAACAACGGATCGCCTTGACGATGGTAACCAATTAAGGAATACACAAAAAGCACTGCTTGTTAAGAGCAGTGTTTTTTTCTGTAAAAAAACCAACATTGGTTCAATAATTTGATTTGATAACGGTCTTTGTTGAAGTACGCATTCCTCAACTGCTTTTTAAACCAGTAAGGCACGATGAGCCCCTCCCCAAATTTCCTTAATGGTGGTTATTAGTCTATGTGAGAAGGCTTGCCTTTGTTCGTGTCATACTGTTTACTTTTCATTTTGAAGAACCTTTGGCAAAATAGAGATAGCAACGAAAAGGATTGAAACAAATGGACACAAACGAATTGCAGCAATTAGTGGAAAACATATCAAATGAATTTTTCAATCGACCCTTCAAGCATGAAGCGAGGTTCAATAATCGACTCAAGACGACCGGCGGCCGTTATCTCTTGAAGAGCCATGATCTCGAATTCAACAGAAAGCAGCTTGATATTCATGGACTCGACGAATTCATCGGCATCATCAAGCATGAACTTTGCCATTACCACCTCCATTTATTGAAAAAAGGTTATCGGCACCGTGATCGAGATTTCAAAGAGTTATTAAAACAAGTCGGAGGCAGCCGATATTGCCAGGTCATTCCTGGTGAGCGAAAACGGGAACCGATCAAATACATGTATCAGTGTGGAAAATGCGGCCAGCAATATCCCCGTAAACGAAGAGTTGATACACGCAAGTTCGTATGCGGAAAATGCAACGGAAAGTTAAATCTAAAATAGTATTGACTAACAAAAATGATTATGTTACTTTAATTAAGTCGCTATAGAGGCAAGCTCTTAAAATACGACAAAGTCACGTAAAGAAAACTTGGCAAAGTGAAGGCTGAGCCAAAGTGTACTTATACTGAAAAGCGCAAAATAACAATTACTTTTACGTAAAAAAGTTATTGACTTCATCGTCCGTGTGTTGTACAATATTTATTGTCGCTAAAAAACGAAACACACATTATTCCACAGTAGCTCAGTGGTAGAGCTATCGGCTGTTAACCGATCGGTCGCAGGTTCGAGTCCTGCCTGTGGAGCCATACGGAGAAGTACCCAAGTGGCTGAAGGGGCGCCCCTGCTAAGGGTGTAGGTCGTGTGAGCGGCGCGAGGGTTCAAATCCCTCCTTCTCCGCCATTCAAGTTCAATTTAAAACTTTAAGAAGCTCGGCCCCTTGGTCAAGTGGTTAAGACACCGCCCTTTCACGGCGGTAACACGGGTTCGAATCCCGTAGGGGTCACCATTTTATTTTTAACATAATTTGATTGATGAATGTAAGTTTCACAACAAATCATTCAACTGAATGGACCCGTGGTGTAGGGGTTAACATGCCTGCCTGTCACGCAGGAGATCGCCGGTTCGAATCCGGTCGGGTCCGCCATTTATAAACTTGAAAATGTATTGTTATGCGATGGGCTATAGCCAAGCGGTAAGGCAACGGACTTTGACTCCGTCATGCGTTGGTTCGAATCCAGCTAGCCCAGCCATAATGAGCCATTAGCTCAGTTGGTAGAGCATCTGACTTTTAATCAGAGGGTCGAAGGTTCGAGTCCTTCATGGCTCACCACTTTTTTGCGGGTGTGGCGGAATTGGCAGACGCGCTAGACTTAGGATCTAGTGTCCTTGCGACGTGGGGGTTCAAGTCCCTCCACCCGCACCATACTTATAATTGGTGCAACGTCTACATTTGAAGGTGCATCACTAGTTTTGAAAATCAACAATTTAGCGGTCGTGGCGGAATGGCAGACGCGCTAGCTTGAGGGGCTAGTGGGTGTATACCCGTGGAGGTTCGAGTCCTCTCGACCGCACCAAAAATTCAACTCCATATATTCATTTATGCGCCCGTAGCTCAATTGGATAGAGCGTCTGACTACGGATCAGAAGGTTAGGGGTTCGACTCCTCTCGGGCGCGCCATAAAAACGGGAAGTGGCTCAGCTTGGTAGAGCACCTGGTTTGGGACCAGGGGGTCGCAGGTTCAAATCCTGTCTTCCCGACCATCACATTTGCGGGTGTAGTTTAGTGGTAAAACAAGAGCCTTCCAAGCTCTGGTCGTGAGTTCGATTCTCATCACCCGCTCCATTCTTTCAATGGGCCTATAGCTCAGCTGGTTAGAGCGCACGCCTGATAAGCGTGAGGTCGGTGGTTCGAGTCCACTTAGGCCCACCATTAACAACTCCTTCGAATAGAGTTTCTATCTACTAATTGATTCTCAATACGAAGCAAACAACTTAGCTCTTTGAAAACTGAACAAAAGCCAAGCGTGAAACGGGTCTTTTTATAAGAACCCTGATCAATTTTAAGTTTTACATTTAATGAGCAATCAAACGATGCTCAAAAAATTCAGTAGCAAGAAGTTCGAGGAAGCAAGGAAGGGGAACACCGATAGTACCAAGATGTACTTGAGGATGTGAACCGACGATGCTGACAACGAAATTCGGTGCTAATCAATTTTTTGGAGAGTTTGATCCTGGCTCAGGACGAACGCTGGCGGCGTGCCTAATACATGCAAGTCGAGCGGACCAACGAGGAGCTTGCTCCTCAGAGGTCAGCGGCGGACGGGTGAGTAACACGTGGGCAAC
>NZ_JAHKSI010000006.1 GCF_019720915.1 Alkalihalobacillus sp. TS-13 | reverse complement strand
TTTTGGTTATAATTCATTGTGCAGCCTCCTGGAATGTTGTTTTTTTGCTGGCCAGCTTAAAACATCATACCAAGGGGCTTATTTCTTTCTCAACTCCGATATTACTTCATAACAGGAATGCTGCCCTTTTCTGGAATAACTTAGAAGTTCAATATGCACCCTTTAAAAACCTTCCTAACTAACAATATGACCCTATTGCTGAAAAACTTACTTGCAAACCAAGAACGTATGTTCTTATAATATAAAATAATACTGGATACTTGGGGGTATTAAATTTGAAGTTCTCAAGATTTGAATGGGAGTCGGTACGAGTAGAGCGTAATTTTGATGGAAAACCGTATCATTTATCTTTTACTTGTGTTATTAATACCACCTCTTGTTTATTTCAGATTAGGAAAGAGAAAAGTTGGGAAATTCATTACATAGCGCATGCTAGTGAACGCTGCGAGCATTGTGGTTTTGTTCGCTTGTATTCAGTATGCGAAAGGTTTACAGCATCTTTAAAAGGAATAGAGGATCAACTCTTTAAATGGATTCGAAATCTTAAACGTTTGGAAAAAGATTAAGTCATGTACTCTGTTAGATATGAGTGACATTGAGACAAAGAATCGGCCTGATCTTCTGTTATAGGGTGGCTATGAGCAATACGATTTCGAATGGGATATAAGTTATGTAAGTGCGAAAAGAATGTGGGGGTCAGATCCTCAAATGGTGGGTAGACACGGAGAAACGAGCGTTCTAATTCATGGAGATACAGATTTGCGATCGGTGCTCTCGGAGGTTTTCTTTGAAGAAGTTTAGAGGCTTTATAGTACCAGAATGGACCATACTCTTCATTCATGCGTATAGAAACGAATTTCCGTAAAGCGTTTTCAATCTCATATAATTGCTGGTAAGCAACTTTCATCATTTCAATCTCTTTTCGTTCAATCAAACAAATCACCTCTCAATGATTATATTTTCGATTTATTAGACCATAATCCTTTTACCGATTCAAAACCAGTAGAGAAAACATCCATTTCCTATAGAGAAATGATCGATTTCTACTTTCAAACCATGTACTTATTGAGAATAACGCAACTATATTCTTTCCTCGATACTCGGTATAGTGGTATCAATCAAACATAAGGAGATGAAGGAGATGAAAGAACAAATTTATGTAGAAGAAGGAATACCAGCAGTTGGTTATGCTTTTAATGATGAAAGTGCGAATGTAAAGATGCCAGTAAAGATGGTGAAGGTATTTAACGGAAGGAAAGTTGAGGATTTTTTTAATGAATTTCAAGGAAAGAAAATAAGAATCACAATTGAAATATTAGCTGAAGACACAACCAACGGATGATAAGAAATTTTAAGTAAAAAGGGAAGGAGCTAAGCTCCTTCCAGAGTTTTATACATATCCTTTTTCTTTTAAGCTGGCATAACCAGCTTCTGCATTGACAATCAGACGATCCAGAACCTCAACTCCAATCATATGCCCTGCTTCAACCCGCTTTCGACAGTCTCTTTGTTCATCGACTCCGCTCACGCCCTAAACATCAACAAAAACCCGGACGCCCCGTAACAACGGGACGCCCGCTCATTTAAACCTACTCTTCTCCTAGATCCGTTACCGCACCTTTTGAGGCACAGGATACAAGTCTTGCATATTTGTTCAACACCCCGCGGGAGTAGCGTAGCGGCGGTGCCTGCCAGTCTGCGAGACGGGCTTTCATTTCTTCTGCGCTCACATCAACGTTCAGCTCCTGTGTTTCACTGTCGATGGTCACCAAGTCGCCTTCTTTCAACAAAGCAATTGGACCGCCCACCTGTGCTTCAGGTGCTACATGGCCAACGACAAGACCATGGGTTCCTCCTGAGAAACGACCGTCAGTTAACAAGCCGACTTTCTCTCCGAGTCCTTTACCGATGATGATTGCTGAGATGGAGAGCATCTCGCTCATTCCCGGACCGCCTTTCGGACCGGCGTAGCGGATCACCAGCACGTCCCCCGGATTGATCTGATTTGCCAATACCGCTTCCGTCGCTTCTTTTTCCGAATCAAATACCCGGGCGGGACCGGTGAGCTTGCTTACTTTCAGTCCGCTCATCTTGGCAACAGCTCCAGCCGGTGCCAGGTTCCCTTTTAATACATATAGTGGACCGCATTCCTTAAACGGCTCGCTTACAGGACGGATGATTTCCTGGCCTTCCTGTAGCGGAGGAACTTCCGCCAGGTTCTCTGCCAGTGTTTTACCCGTAACCGTGAGACAGTCACCGCTCAAAAGCCCTTCCTCAAGCAGAAGCTTCATTACAGCGGAAACGCCGCCTACCTGGTGAAGATTTTCCATGACGTATTTTCCGCTCGGCTTCAGGTCCGCAATGTGCGGTACACGCTCGCGGATACGCTCGAAGTCGTTATACGAGAGGTCCACATCAACCGAGTGAGCCATCGCCAGCAGATGAAGGAAGGCGTTTGTAGATCCACCCAGTGCCATAACAACCGTAATGGCATTTTCAAATGCCTCTTTTGTCATAATGTCCCGCGGATAGATTTCTTTACGCAGAAGTTCCACAACAGCGTCACCTGCTTTGTAGCAGTCTTCCTGCTTGTTGCCGGTCTCTGCCGGGTTTGATGCGCTGCCGGGCAGGCTCATTCCGAGAGCTTCAATAGCGGACGCCATCGTGTTTGCTGTGTACATGCCTCCGCATGAACCGGCGCCCGGACATGCATGACATTCGATGTCGTGGAGTCCGTCCTTATCCATGGATCCTGCGTTATGTTTACCGACAGCTTCAAATACAGAAACGATGTCGATGTCTTTATCTTCTCTTGATTTACCTGGTGAAATTGTACCACCGTATACAAATACAGCGGGTAAATTTAAGCGGCCGATGGCAATCATACAGCCTGGCATATTTTTATCGCAGCCACCGATAGCCACAACTCCGTCAAGGCGCTCGGCCCCTACTACGGTTTCAATGGAGTCCGCGATTACTTCCCGGCTCGGAAGGGAATAGCGCATGCCTTCGTGTCCCATGGAAATGCCGTCAGCAACGGTGATGGTGTTAAAAATCATCGGTGCTCCGCCACCGTCGCGGGCTCCGCGTTTTGCTTCAATGGCGAGTTTGTCTATATGTACGTTGCAGGGTGTAACCTCGCTCCACGTACTGGCAACACCGATCATCGGCTTTTGAAAGTCCTCGTCGTCAAATCCTACTGCTCTGAGCATCGCCCGGTTCGGCGCGCGGTTGTCTCCTTCACTGATGTCTTTACTGCGTATTCTCAGATCTTTGTCTGCCATTAGTCAAACTCCTCTCTCGTACTGTGCTGAATGAAAGTTTTAGATGAATTATCTCCACATTATACAGAAATAAAATAATATTTCTATATTATATTATTTAAAAATTCATAGTAATTTTTTTATTCGCTTCGTTTTTTGACAGAAATACATAGATTTTGGTCAAAATTATCCCTGTTTATGTAGAAGAAGGAATACCAGAAGTCAGATATAACTTCAATGATGTTAGTGAGTATGGAAACATACCAGTGAAAATTGTGAAGGTTTTTAACGGAAGGAAGGTGGAAGATTTTTTTCAATGAATTTCAGGGAAAGAAAATAAGAATGACAATTGAAATATTAGCTGAAGACACAACCAACGAATGATAAGAAATTTTTAAGTAAGAAGGGAAGGAGCTAAGCTCCTTCCCAATGTTTTATACATATCCTTTTTCTTTTAAGCTGGTATATCCAGCTTCTGCATTGACAATCAGATGATCCAGAACCTCAACTCCAATCATATGCCCTGCTTCAACCAGCCGTTTTGTTACTTCAATGTCTTCTCGAGATGGATTCGTATCTTGAGAAGGATGCTGGTGACAGAGGATGATGGCTGCACTGTTATTCAGGATTGCACTTTTGAATACTTCCCTGGGATGAACAATGCTGGCATTGATTGATCCTACATGACAACGATGAACCGCAACAACTCTGTTTTTCGTATTGAGACACATGACGAAGAACACCTCGCGATCATCTTCACCGATAAATCCAGCAGCAACCTTTGCAGCATCTTCTGGAGAACGGATGATGTATGGTTCCCCTCCTCCCACCTCGGAAATCACCTGTCTGATCCGTTGAATTTCATAAATTGTCTCCATCTTGAAACAGCTCCTTTCTTTGTTTGAAAAGAAAGGAATTTTTGCGAAAACGAGAGTAGAAGGGTGTGAAACGTAGTGAAGCATGCGAGAGCCACAAGTAGGCGTTACGAGCATGTACGAAACCCAATGACTTAGCCAGCGTTAGCTTGTGTTCTTTACAAGGTTACGTTGGTTTAGCCGACTTGGTTTTGGTTGTGATCGTTCGAACACGCAGATCCTTTACCGAGTGATGAGCAAATAATTATAATGAGGAGAACAAAGGAAATATATGCTATGGATAATAAATTAAAATCATCATTATACATTGATTTTGGTTTTTCTATCTTATTATCTTTTTAAATATCAATAATAAAAACTCCTAAAAAATTTAGGAGTTGATGGCTATTAGTGTTTTTTGATCATATGTAACTTCTAAAACATTCTTTTTTATTTTTCGATAAGTATCGAATAACTGTGTAATTCTTTGAAGCTCTTCGTAATCATATTGTTTACCAGTGGATAGTAACTTTGTTTGTAAATCATCGTAATATTCAATAGTATATAATGCATCTAATTTTACAAAAGATGGTTCAGACAGAGGTGGATTATATTTGGGTAAGCGCCTATTTGAATCAAAGAGTAGTTTATGAGTTTTCCCTTTTATTGAAGAAACGTTTAAAAGTAATAACTTATTATTTTGTGAATCTATTCTAATAACTAAGAACGGTCTTTCATAATTACACTTACCTCCATCAGCAAAAGGCATTTTTAACCAAAGACCCTGACCAATAGTGATATTCATCAATAAATCACCAATCCTACGTTATCATCAAAGTAAATAGTATATGCTGATTCGTTACCATTAAATTCTTCTAGTTTTTTAATTATCTCATCGCTTAACTCTAATTTCGTTGGGTCAAAATAATATGTTCTTCCTTTTATAACTCTAAAATCTAAATTGTTATTTATTGAATCATATGCACTCAACAATTCCCGAAAGTTATTCAAGTCATCTTTTATTAAACAATCAATATTTATTTCACTTTCATCTTTAGAATTAGACCTTCCAACAGAAGAGTTATTGTACGCTTTTATCCAACTATTCTGTTGATAGTTTATGTCTAATAATTCTGTCGCAGATAAGCCACCAAAAATTTCTATGGTTATTAGTAATGTTTCTATAATTTCTTCTGGAAACTCACCATTATATACAGATGCTTCCGAAATAAAATCTTTATCATAATATTGTTTGCTTATCGCTTCGATAACTGATCCATTTTCAGAAGCATAAATCTTATCATTAAATAGGGTGTCACCATTTTTAGCTAGATGGATTAATTGAGAAAAATAAATTAAATTTTGAAGTTTACTATTACCTTCAATGGTATCTTTTGGTTTATCGAAATCATGCTTTATAAACCATTTAGCTAAATCTAAAGCTTTTACTTTTTCAGTTTTAACCATTAACATCACCCTTCCCCCTAACTTTTTTTATTTTAATTACTTTTACTATTTATTGTTTCTATCTTAAATCACTAAATCCTTTTTTTAACAATTTAATAAAGTATAGTAAGTTATAATATTACTATTTTTACATATGTATATTGGACGGTTACATTCTAGATTAATCGGTATAGTTAAATCCTCCAAAATAACCTTGCTTAAATTGGACAAAGTTATATGTATTTTAGATAATATAAACTTTTGTCTCTACGATATATCTGGGGTCCTTGCCCCTCCCTTGGAAAAGATCCCTAAATATCCATATATAAACCCACTAGCAGAAATTAAATATAGTAGAGTGGCTCACTTTTGATGTGGTTACTATGGTAAATCCATTCTCCAAACACTTGAAGAATCGAATATTAGAAACCCTAATCATTAAAATAAATATCAATAAAATTTATTAATAAATTTTATTGATATTTATTTTTGAATGCTTTAATTACAAATTGAAATTGGTTTAACTATTGAAAAGACAGCTCCAGTTTCTGATACTTGCAAAGTTGGCTTCTCCATACTTCTGATACAGAATGCCTGATTTAACATGTATGATTCCAAATCTTTACCATCTTTACAGGATACCTCTTTTTTTATATAACAATTACTTTGAGTTGAGAAATCCCATAAAGGTACAGACTTTTTCTCTAAAATCCTGTTTAGTGAAGCATAATCAATAATAGGTAGATGTATTTCTCTATTCTTTAAAAGTTCTCTATATCCATTAAAAAAACAATGATTTGTTAATACAAAGGGTAAAATTTTCTTCCCTTCTATCTTAACTTTTGATTTCTCCTCAATTATCTTTCTTTTTTGAATATCATTGGTAATTATATCCACCCTATACTTAAGTTGATCTTCTGCTTTCTTCAAGGAATTGTTTAAAATATAATAAGCTTGCTGTATAGAATTAGGCTTGATTGAAGTTTTCGCCTCAAATATAAATATATAATCATCTATTGAGAAAATACCATCTATCTCTGGAACATTTTTTTCTTTATCATGTTTTACTTTTCCAAACGTTATTTGATGTTTATCAAACAGATTTTCAATACTTTTCTCAAAAGCGTAGCCTTTATCATCTGAATCAAAAATGACTTCAGTATTTGATAAGACCTTATCTACATTACTATCTATCGAAAGTGAGGTAATCCATGTCGGAACAATAAAATACTTATTCTCTAACCTTAATAGAGGTTTTGAATTTACCAATGAAACATTGTCTTTACCAATATTAAAGGATAATGTTCTTAATAAAGTCTTTTCATTTTTGTTTAAATGTAAGTATTTAATTAATCTCTTTTCACCGAGAACTTCTATTTTGTAATGATCATGTTTTTCTAATGCATAACTGTAGATCTTTTCGTAAAGTCTTAGCAAATCTTCCATATAAAATTCTTTCTTATCATGGATAAATTTAGTTCTAGGACTATTATAAAGAGGTTCTAACAGCTTATATGCCTGTCTTACCTCTTTTGCTGCCACGTACAAATTTCCTTTAGAGAAATCAAAATTCATCACTTTTCCATCATTACTTAACTTTAAAGCCTGGTTATCTTCTAAAAGTTTAATATTCTCTTTCGTTTCAAGAGAATAATTATAGAATTCTTTCTGGTTAAGATCTCTAGTTATTTCCATATTTTTCCAATAAGTTAAATTATGCTCAAGAAATACACCTTTATCTAAATTGAAGTTCTTTAATAATTCTCCTTCAACTATTTTTGGTCTATATAACTCAATGCATATAGAATCTATAAGTCCTCTTACAGAGGTTATAAATAAAAGGATTCTGAATATTTCAGGAATACATCTCTTTATTTGTTTTGGTTCCCTGTAATCTGTGGGTAAAACTTCATTTTGAATCATTCTAATAACTTCTGGAAATGAGTCTAGTAAATGATTGTATTGGGATTTTAATATTTCAGAAGGATAAGATATGTTATCAATACCTTTCCCCTCAGTAAGCATTTTCCTTTTAAGAAATTCCAAAAAGTAAAATAAATCTTCCATTCTTACTCTGTTCTGTTCTAATATTAGTTTTAATTCTTCTTTATATATTTCATAAGTTCTCATAAATTGAGATAAACAGAGCAGGTCTTCTCTTACTTTATCTGAATTTTTTATTTTAAGTTTGGATAACTCACTTGATAAATCTAATAAAAGCTCAAAATTTAAACTATATACAACTTTACTATGTAGGAATAATCTATGAAATTGGTACCCTTCTTTTATGTACTCTTTCACTAACACTTTTAACATTTCGTGACTATCACTAATTTTTGTGAAATTGTTTTTAAATCTTCTATATTTTTCCTTATTAATAAGCATTTTTCTACCCCTTAATGAAAATATTTTACTAACCGGAGTCTAAAAAGAGAAGATCAGTTGCAACCTACATTGGCGCAGTTTTTACCATATACTAAAGCGCCATAGACCCTTCTATCATTCTTCACATTATACTATGTAACTCTTTAAGTACTCCAAACCTTGAACATTAAGAGAATAAAGATAAAAAATTTTTTCACTCTAATTTACTAAAAGTGAAAATGGCTCTCAACTTAGGGAGAACCAATTGTACTTATTGATTTACAATTAAACTTTTTTTTCTAATCCATTGTTCACTCATTGAATTCACCGACTCTTCCACCTCTTTATAGTCTAATGAATCCCATAATGTAACACTTCCTGTAAAGTTTATATATTTAGCTACATCTCTTATAAAACTTCTTACACTAAAACTAGGATCACTATTTTGCAGATTTCTTATAACCTTTAATATTACCGTGACAGCTGTACGATTTCTTGCAATTGTTGCTGTCTCCATAATCATTCTTGTTAAATCCTGATCTTGATTTTTTACCATAAATTCAGTAAGTTCGAATTTATCTTCTAAGTTTTCATCATATGTAACATAACCTATCCACCAAAGCCGTGCTAAACCATTTCTATTTCTAGGCTTTTCTCCATAAAAATAGTGAGTTTTAATAAAATTTTCTTTTGAATGTTTATCAGTTACATTCTCTATAGGCCAACGTTTTTTCATGTAGTCCCAATAAGTAATGTGTGTCATATAGGCCCATACTCTCTCGTCCGCAGCTATCGATAAACTCATATCCTTAAGCGCACCATATAGTAGCTTTATATTCTCAAAGTCCAATTTGTCGTTTTTAGATTCCTGAACTTGTAAATCTACTGGTCGTATTAAGAACTCCTTTTCTAATGGTTCTAACGATTTAAAGTAAGAATTTAACCATATGTTGTCTTCATAATAATAATCCAAGTTTTGGGGTATTCTTGCTTTTAATTCCGAAAGAAAGTCTGAATTAAGCAACTTAGTCATCTGGTCCACCCTCCAATTTAATGTTCCTCAGTATATTTTTCAATTGCCTTAATCGCTTTCACCATAGGTTTATTAACAAGTTTCACTGCAAGGCTAACAGGATCTTCTAGACTACCTGTATTTTCGATGTCAATATTCATTTCTTCTAAACGCCTGCTTATAGATTTATACCAAGAATAACTTGTTAGTTCTTCTAAATCTCGTTGACATTCAAAAGTTTCTTTAATATAGGAAAGAGCATAAACAAGAGCTGGCACAGCTATCATAGTATGGAAAACTGGAATTAAATTTGGATCTCTTATAAGTTGCTGATATTTTGAATGAGTAGCTATAGATAATAAAACTGTAATTTTTTCACTTTCTACATTTACTGACATATCCCCTTCCTTGTATGTAGGATCTTTAACCAATTGAAAAATTGAATTAATTTTCTCAAGAGGTTTTTTCTCTAGGTTAACTGAAATTTCTGGGCCAACAGCCAATATATCCCCTTTCTTGATTTGAAAGAATTCACCTTCAAAGTCAGGATGAAAGCAATCATTTCGGTACCTCGGAATGTCTTGGTCCGCAACAACAAAAACACATACATCCGCGCGATCGTGTAGCTTTTCAGCAGGGACCGAAACTTCTATTGATGAATTAGAGGTTTTCTCAGCAAGACGCACCCACGTTTTAACACATTCTATGTGAACCATAAATTTTGCTTTTTCTTCTGCAATAATTTTTCTAAGATCTTGATTATTTAGATTAAAATCAATCAAAAATTCAAAAGAATTTTCACTTATAATTGGTTCAACCTTTGCATCAAAAGTGCTCTCATTAAAGTCATCAGAGAAAAAAGAGAGAACCGGATGAGGGAAATGCCTTGGTTTAACTTTCATGAACGGATACCTCCAATGAACAACGCATATTATTTTGCAAAGTAACAAAAATGGTCTTCGGAATCCCTGCTTCAAAATTAAGAGGGCCAATCCTATCATTCTTAATTTGCAATTCCAAATCTGTTCCCTGTTCTACAACTTTATTTAAAGGTTCATTATAAGCTTTTGCATCTTCTCCAACCACTTTCACTTGGACATAGCCTGTTCCTTTGTTTTCAGGATAAATTGAGACTTTATATGTGCCTTCCTCTAGAGTACCCCTTGAACGAATTCTATTTATTTTCAATGGAACTTTAGGTTTAGGATCGGGTGGTGTTGGGTTTGGATTAGGTGGATTCGACGGTGTCGGTTTTGATTTAGGATTCTTTCTTTGTCGAGGTGTATTAATAGAACCAAATAACTTATTTTTTCCTCTTCTTACTTTTAACTTCATCCCTCTAGGTTTATCAGAAGTTTCATCGGCTTTCTGATCTGTTTCGCCAAATGGATTTCCTTCATTTGTTAAATCAGGGAGGAAATCTGTTAACCCTTCCAAGTCAACGCTCTCTTCCTCATCTACATGGCTTATTTCTCTTACTTTATTCCGGATTGTACTTTTTAAAGCTTTTAATTTAGTTGATGCCATTTTGGTGTCTTCATGTATGTCAGCTTGCCAGTCATCGTGCGTGGGCGGCTCAGTTTGACGGAGAAGTTCATTAAGTTCTTTCCCTCTAGCGATCATAACTCCGGAAAAATAAAACCCAGTAGGAAATCTATCTAGATGGAAAATCTTCATACCTGTTTCACGCACCATAGCAACTCTTCTACTGTAATTTAAAGCTTCATGAATATAGAACTCAAGATGGCCTAGGTCTTCAAAGGGAAGAATAATAGGATCGGTATTTAGAGCTTCATAAAACTCGTTAGTTAAAAGATTCTTATCTTGATATATATATTTTCCAATTAACTCATGAAGGTTATCCTTATTTATAATTTGGTTATCCACTTCAACTTCTAACTTCCCTTCATGAATCGCTACAAAGAAGTTATCCAAGACCGCCTTAATAACTTTATCTTTCCAATCTTCAGGAGCTTTAAGTCCAGCAATATAAACATCTGTACCATACTTATCTCGATTGAAAATTGGATCAATATTATTAAAATCCGTAATAGGAGAAAAATCTTCCTTACGGAAATACCCTGTTCCTCTGGTTTCACTACCATCTTTAATATGAGAAGCAAGCTTAGAAACCCCTTGGAACCCACGCTCCCCTTCTATATTAAAAGTAGAATAATAGACTGTGTTTAGTAACGAGCAGGCAAATGGAGCATTCTTCCCAATACCATAAGACCCCCCAGCACCAACGGCTTTGTTACTGTCTCCACCTTTGGTAATTAAACGTTTCCATTCTTTTTTATTCTCCAATACCCCTCTTAAACCTGTTGTCTGATAGTCACTTATCTTTAGTAAATCAATTTTATCTTTGCTTAAAATATCTTTACCTTTTTCAAAAAATTTTTTATCTTTTAAAGAAAGTTCAGTATCCTTGGTGCATAACTCAAACCGGTGTGCAAGCTCATCTTTACCGGGGAGTCTCGAAGAGGATATACGATAATGATTAAATTTTACTAAAACCGGACCTTTAATATGATCGACTTTTGCATCCAAAGAATTTTGAAGTATCTCACGTGCCAAGTGTTTAAAAGGATCTGCTCTGAAGAAATCTATACCATGTATATTCAATCCTTCTGATTGACCACTACCGGTGTTTAAAGGAAAATCCCACAACATTAATTATGTACCTCCATTTATTATTTACTTTTTTTAGAAAAAGTAAAAGTGGTTTTGTCTTGTCTACTTTCTTCTTCAAATCTTTTCTTTAATTCTTTAAGTTCATTTTCCAAGGTTTTAATAATTTCATTTACATGGTCTTTTTCATAATCATAGTTTCTACGATTAGAAAGATTACCAATCAGACGGATTTTTTTGATTACTTCTGTAACTCTTTGTTCTGCTAGACGCACAAATTTCTCTTGTTTACTTTCCATGTGCACTCTGCCTCCTAGCAATTTAAACGCTTTAATTAATAATATCTGAATTTATTTTACTAGATTTTTAATATATAGTCAAATTATATATTTTATACACAGAATTTAATCGATACTTTTCACTAATTTAATACTATATATTTTAAATTTAGTTTAAATGATCTTTTAATATGAGACTACTTGAAACTTATTAGCGAAAGACAGTAATTCCTTTAATTGGATTCCACAATCTTTTGATTCTATAACAACAGCAATAATTGCATTCCACAATTTCTTATTAATATGTATGATGGAACCAACAAGTACAGATTCTTGTAGGTTGAATGAGACATTTCATTTTTACTAGTTTTACATTACCTTTCAATTCGACAGCACACTTTTATTTAATTCTATAAAAGAAATATAATCGAAAGGTGTTTACTACTCCCTTGTAGAATTTTAGTGAGATTAAGATTTTTACAGAAATTAATGGTTACATTACTTCAGAAATTAACTTATTCATGGATCTTATAGGTGATTGGGTTTAGAAACGAAAAAACTTACTTATGAGAAACTTCGTTTAGCTGAAAAGGGGGATAAAAATATGCCTGAAAGAAAAGTATGGTTCATTACAAGACCAGAACGGGATCCTAAGTTTCATGTTGATGCACTACAGGCATTGAAAAAGGCAACAAACAATTTTGAAATTACTTGGTCAAGAAATCGAGTTGTCCACAAAAAGTATGAAGAAGTGTTAGTATCCGAGGCGCTTAAGCGTGATAACATTAGTCATGATGGATCAGGAGGAAGAACATGGGCTGCTATGCTCCGAACATTTGGATATGTCTATATTACACCTTCCGGATCACTTTCTCTCACTAAGGTAGGAACTGCATTACTTGAAGGAAGAAAGATACGTGAAAACGTGTCAAAGCAAATATTGACTCTGCAAATCCCAAATGCCTATTTTTTAGAAAGTGGTTTTCGGCCAAAATTTGAAAATGATTTTCAAATTAGACCTGCCAAATTTTTAATCAATCTTGCCAATCAACAAAATTTAGACTATTTTGTGACTAAAGAAGAAATTACTTTTTTTGCACTTACAGCAAAAAAAGATGATGAATTACGTTCTGTAACCCAAAAAATTCTAAAATTTAGACGTGCTAGTGAAGACGAAAAGAAAGATATGAAAGAAATGGTTGCCAGTACATACGATCATAGGGAACGTTCTGATAAAGGTGCACGAGATTTTGCTTCTGCACATGGAGATGTTGCACATACAATTATGTTGCTTTGTGATTATACTGGACTTGCAGATTATATACGAGGCGATGCCTTAAGAGTTCCATCTGAAAAGCATATAACCACATCCAAAGAACTCATAAAGCTAGAAGCAAGATATCCCTTCAACAAGCGATACCTTATATCCTTACAGCGCTTTTCTGAAAACGCCGGATTAGATGTTGACAGTTATAAAGCAAGCTCATTCGGGTCGATTGGTCCAGCAACTAATCGGAATAAAAGCATTAAAAAGGTGCACCAGTTGCTGTCATCATATCCATCTATAGAAACCCTTTCGGTAGATGAAATTACCGCTATTCTTGAACAAGAATTATCGCAAAACGAAGCTAAGCAATATGCTACTACATTCAAGGATTATCAATACGCTTCTTTAAACGAGGATTTTGTAGAATCATATTTATATGAAGAAAATGATCTAGTTTTTGAAGATAAAACAGCGGAAATACTAAAAGCGATTGGTTTTAAAGTGATGTTAAGACCAAAACCAGTGAATGATGATGTACGTACTGAAATTGAGATATTAATACACGTTGATCAGAAGAGCATATGCATTATTGATGCAAAAAATTACAAAAAGAAGTTTACTCTCTCTGCTTCACTCGGATCACACATGGGATCAGAATATATTCCCAATTATAACGGATACGAAGGGAAATCGGTTACCTTTTATGGATATGTCACAGCCAATGAATTTGGAGGTGAACGAAATTTAGAGAAAATTACCGATAAAGCTAATAAAGCCATCCCTAATTTACATGCTAAGGGAGCCATTTTTTCAGCAAAAGCTTTATTAGGGTTCTTGGATTATTGTTTAGATAATAACTTCGATCAGGATAAGCGCAAAAAGATGTTCATTTCTTGCTTTCTAAACAAAGGCTATAATAATGTGTCTGAAATGATCTAAAAGACAATCTTGAGTACAACCTCGATTGTATGATTAAAGGAGGCTTTTAAATCAGAAGTCTCCTTTTTTAGCGTATTCAATAAAATCCACCAGATTATTTACCACTTTCTCTAGGTTTTCTTTTATTTCATGTTCCCATACTCTCTTTATGTGCCAATGGTTATTTTTATAATATTCATTTACTTCGATGTCCCTATTTTTATTTCTTTCTAATTTTTCACTCCAGTACTCCTGATTAGTTTTGGGCATGTTTCCATGTCTTTCACATGCATGCCAAAAACAAGAGTCAATAAAGATTACTACTTTATATTTTTTAATAGAAATATCAGGTTTTCCGAATAATGATTTATCATTCTTTCTAAAACGTACTCCCCTTTTCCAAAGTGCTCGGGAAACCCGATTTTCTAACTTTGATTGGGAACGAATGGCTTTCATATTTTTTCTTCGTTGCTCTTTAGACACTAAATCTCCCATAGGACCCCTAGCTACTTCCTTTTTCCTTGGTATACTTGTTTTACCACAATCCTCACTTAAATAATCTGCAAATATTATTTTATTTTTAGTTGAGCTTTGGGGCTGCATTATTCATCTTAAAAGTGTACAATAAATAGCATACTAGTATGCTAGAACATATTTTCTATTGTTGGATCATATTACATAAGGAGCGAATTCAACATGATATTTAAAAAAGGAGAACTTTTTAATGGTCCTGGCGGTTTAAGCTTAGGAGCAAAAGAGGCAAAGTTTGTGCACCCAGATAATGGTGAAGAATGGGGTATTCAACACCTATGGTCAAATGATTATGATCCTGATGCGTGTAAAACATATCGTCTAAATATTTGTGAAAATATTAATGATCAGTCTGTCCATGAAGAACCTGTAGAAAAATTTCCAATTGGAGACAAAACAATACTAGGCGATATCGATTGTTTGGTTTTCGGTTTTCCTTGCAATGACTACAGTCAGGTAGGGGAAAAGCACGGCCTTAATGGTACCTTTGGTCCTTTATATTCTTATGGTGTTAAAGTTTTAAAAGAATATCAGCCGAAATTCTTTGTTGCTGAAAATGTTGGCGGCCTGCAAAGTGCAAATGAAGGCACCACATTTATTAAAATATTAACTGAACTTGAAGAATGTGGTTACCAATTGACCCCTCACCTATACAAGTTTGAAGAATATGGGGTTCCGCAGGCTAGACACCGTATCATTATTGTCGGCATAAGAAATGATTATGCATCTAAAGGAATTCATTTCAAAGTTCCATCACCAACAACACAAAACGAATATAAAACGTGTTATGAAGCTATTACTAATCCGCCTATACCAGAAGATGCTCCGAACAATGAGTTTACAAGACATAATAAAAAGGTAAAAGAAATGCTTGATTATATTCCACCTGGTGAAAATGCTTGGTATCCTGGAATTCCGGAACATTTGCAACTCCAGGTCAAAGGAGCAAGGTTAAGTTCAATCTATAAACGATTAGATCCAAAGCGTCCTGCGTATACTGTTACTGGTAGTGGCGGTGGTGGAACTCATATGTACCATTGGGAAGAGTCACGCGCATTAACAAATCGTGAGCGCGCTAGACTCCAAACCTTTCCTGATGATTTCGTATTTTGTGGTAATAAAGAAGCTGTACGTAAACAAATAGGAATGGCTGTTCCTCCTCATGGTGCCCAAATTGTATTTGAAGCTATACTTAAAACCTTTGCAGGAATTAACTATCCTGATGTACCACCTGCACCGAAATTGCAACTAGAAAATCTGCGCGGAAAACAGAAAATTACAATTAAAGAAATTGATAAAAAGGATGTTATTCTCACCTAAACATTTCTTAAAGCAAAGGAGATAAGGACAAGAGCTGACTCCTGTCTTTATCTCTAATCTTTAACGTTATAAATTCGCTTGAAAACTTCATGACAAGCCGTGAAAGTATCTAAGCGTTTTTTTCTTTAAGTGTTTTATAAACATGTGCAAAATACTTTTCTCGATATTTCTTTTTGTTTTCTATTCTAGCTTTACTAGGCTCTTTATTTAATTTTGTAAAATAGTCTTCATATAAATTTGACCTATTTATTGATACTTTATGTATCATATCTAATTTTTTGAATAACTATTAGGAAAAACTTCTTTCAGTATCATCATCAATCCATTGAGGATACTTCTTCCCTGTTATTGAATATATGTCTTTAACAGCCTCTCGTACAATATCAATAGCTTCTTCAGCTTTTGTAATTCCTGGCCATAATTCCTTTTGATTTGCATTCTCATGTGTGTAATAATTCCTAAGTCGCTTTAAATGTTTTACTCTCATCCAAGTCCCACTTTTCCAGGTTAATGGTGGTAAACCATTACTAGCTAGTGCTTTATTCATACCGCTTTGAAAATTAGTAAATCTTTTGCAGCTTAGAGCTTCTTTACAGCATTGTTCTAATACAGTCCATGAAGATAGAATTGTCCATCTTACATATGTACCCTGAGCCCAGTTATCATTTGTGGTTCTAGCAAGTTCTCTTGCATGTAAAGTATCACACCACAAGTGATAATTAGGATCTGTTACTAATTTAATTGTAAAATGGTTCGACAAGATAACCCTCCATTCATCCTTCCTCCATAGGCGCGACTTCTTTTATAAACATTATTTCTTTTTTTATTCTAAAACTTCTTCATAGTATACTAGTTTTTCTAACTTTTTCAATTTTAGTAGCCCATTCTTTTGCTTGCTAAATATCTTTCACCCTAACGAAATATGTAAAAAATAATCTGGCCAGAAAAATAATAAAAACTCCTATCTATTAGGAGCTTTTTATTGTGATTCTCCGGTCCCGCCTTTAGGTGGTTTTGTTTTTCTTGTATCTCTTGGAGAGTGCCCAGCATCGGGTAAAGGTTTTGGTTTATATCCATAATCTTCTTTAGCCTTGTCTTCCTTTTTACTCATGTTAACTTCTCTTCCTCCTTAAATTATTTTCCAAGTCGGGTATTATTTGCTGTACCAGTCCCACCTTTAGGTGGTTTAATTTGGCTTGTTATCGGTTTAGGTTTGTAACCTTTTTCAATAGGTTGGTTTGGTCTTTGATTTCCGTTATTTTCATTTTTCATTTTTCTTCCTCCTCCTTTTCTTCTTGATAAGTTTGTGCTTTAAAAAATTCAAGATAGCTAATATTATCTTTTCCAATCCACATCCCTTTTGACTCATCTATTGGGTGCATGAATTCTCCTTCTGGGGAAACCTTCCATGTTTCAGTAAGGTATAAATCTTCTGGATTAGGGAATGATGATGAAAACCCCCACACCCCCCCTATTAATTTTCCATTTATTAAATGAACCAACACATACTGTTGTTCCCCTTTTTTAAAATGATGATCCCATCCTGTTGGGTCTACATTTATTGTAAATCTTTGAAAAAATTTTGTTGATAGAATCCCTTTAAAGATTATAGGCCATAAAATAGGAAATATGAGGAGAATTAAAAGTGTAAGAAAATAAAAAACTATTGGATGTTCATTTTGGTAATTCTCTTTACCAATTATTATTATTAGCCATGATAAAATTGCAAAATTAAGACAACTATATGAGACAGCATCAAAAAAATATTCATTCATTTTCTTTGATTGTGAAGGAACTAAATAACCCCATACTTTTATAGAAATAAAACCTGGTACAAAAAATAACAAAAAAAGACTTAGTTTATCTAAATGGAATATGTCCATGTTAAAAAGTCACCTTTACAAATATTGTTCTATTTTTTAATTCAACATAAATATAATATTTCCTCTTTTTTAAATATTTTTCCAAAGAGACATTCCGAAATTAATTTTTTACAAGAAAATTAAAAAAATCGCAAACTATTTTTTTCTATATTACTTTGTTCATTTATAATTATTCACTTATAATTTGTTGGAATTATTTTCTATTAAGCCTTTTACAAAATGCTCTCTGCATTCAATCGCCTTTCTTTGTAGTTATCTTCCTGTACATTAAAGACCGATAGGACAAACACATTGACCGTTTCTTCAATTTTTTGCACATCTTTTTTCTCATAGACTTGAGTCTTTTTTTGATTATCATTTTTCAGAAGACTGATTTGATTCTTTTGTCTCTCTTTTGTTTCTTTAAGTCCTTTAATTTCAGCTGCTTGTTGATCGATGGTAGTTAGACTGAACTAACCTCCAATTATCACCGTGATTGCAATGATCAGTACAACAGTCTTTAATATGACGTCCTACTTCGTTATCTAATCACCCTTGTTTACAAATAGATCCATAGGATTTTGATGACCACTTCATTTGATTGTTCGTTTTCCATTCGAAGTGGAGATGTGGACCGGTCGATGAACCTGTGCTTCCGCAAATCCCCACTTGCTGTCCTCTCTCAACAATGTCTCTTTTTTCAACCGATATTTGTGATAGGTGCACATACGCCGTAATGAAACCTTCACATGTTGGGCCATCACCAGATTTCCTTTTAGATGGGCGGTCTATTAACAAAAAAACGTCCCCTGATTTCAGAGACATTTATTTTAATACTTTTATTTTTAGTAGAAGATAATTAGTTTTGATCTTTTATCTTTCTGAATAATTCTAATTGAAGACCTAAGTACTCTTTTTCATTTTCCGTAAGGTTTTGAAACTCGTGACATGCGGTGCTTTCATTTGCTTTTTCCCTTGGTGTAGGATCATCTGTTTCGCATAATAAATAATCAGTGGATACCTCTAGGATATTAGCGATTAACTTTATTTCATGGTCTTCTACAGGTCTTGTCCCCAGTTCAATCCTGTTCATAACACTTGAGTTTATATTAATCCTTCTTGCGAGCTCTCTTTGAGACCAACCTTTTAATTCCCTTTGTTTTTTTATTCTTTCGTTTATATGTACGGACATTAGAACACCATCTTTCCATATTAGAAACAACTAAATTTTATCATGTTTCTATAATAGAAAAAATTAAATTTCTAAATAAGAAACAAAAAATGATTGACATTTCACAAACAGAAATTTATTCTTAATATAAGATGTCTCTAAAACAGAAATGAAAGGAGGTTTATTATGAGAACAATTAATTTAGAATTCATTAAATCATCTCGGATAAAACATCATATCCCACTTCAAGAAATGGCTGTAGAATTAGGATTTAAGAACGCATCGACATATCTAAAGTACGAAAATGGCACTTACACTTTTAAAGCAAATCACCTTCCTTTACTAGCAAGTAAACTAGATTGTGATATTAACTCCCTTTTTTTAACTAAAATGTTTCTGAATAAGAAACACAAACACATTTTACACAACTAAAACATCATTAGGAGGTAATTAATTGTCAGAACCACCAAATATCAGGTTAATCCTTAAATTCTTATTTCAATTGGACAAGTCTATATGATCTTAACTTCGTAAATGGGAATCTCAAAAAATATAGAAAATACCTAGATGGATTCACTCGTCCATTGACAATATCATTACCCTTTACTCTCTTGAATATAAGTTTGGATTCTATCCCGATAAGCAAGGAAAAGGCGTTATAAGTGAAAATCTATAAAGAGGTGATACTTTATGGTAAAACGATATTTGCTCTTTGATTCCAATTGTTCAGTATGCATCAATCTAGCCACTTCAATCGAAAAGGAAAGTAACGGATGGCTGACGATACAAAGTCTTCATAATCCCGAGATGAAAGAACGACTAAATCAGGTGAAGCCAGACTGGACATTTGAACCCACGATCCTTGAAGTGAAAGATAACCAAAAAACCAGAGTCTACACAGGTGTTCGCTTGAAAACGTATATCCTGAATGGACTGGGACTCCGCAAGTCACTCCGTATAGCCAAGTTGATCCGGGACGCAGGTGTGCCTGGGTTCTCGAAAGCAACATTTACGCCAACCATGTACCAGGGAAGACGTTCTTTCGTCAAAAAGGGCGGTATGCTTTTGGGCGGCGTGTTATTATCTCCTCTATTGACATCGATCCTACCACCAAGATTGACAAAAAAGGCATTGGCTGCAACTACTGACGATTATGATTCACTCACACCAAAGAACTGGAAAACGAAAGTGAAAATCAAAGAATCCAAGGAATTAAGTGGAGAAGAAGTACAAAAATATCTCACTTCAGATGTCCAAGAGGCACTTTCGTTCAAGGAGATCGGTACCTCCATTGACCGTTCGAATGTAAAAGGTGTTTTTCACATGTTAGAAGATGGCAATACCTTAGTGGCACTCGTAACGCAGAAAGGCGATTACATTTCGGTCCACTATGCATTAAGCTATCCCATTTATCATTTTGGACGAGGAAGCTATTTGTACAAGGTGGATGAAAAAAATGAAACGGTGACCTTGGTTGATCAATTGGTCAATGGTGAACCCGTTAAAGATGCAAATCAATTGGCCGCTTGTGGAAACTGCTCCATTGATAACTTTTCTTATGGAGGAGGTAGTGAATGTACTTCCTGGAACATTAGTTGTTTGATTCAATGTTGTGGGCCATGTACGCTGGCTTGTGGTACATGGGCGGGATGTCTGCCATGCGTATTACTCTGGTGTCCGGTTTGTTCATCTACGTGCTGTACGGGATGGGAAGAAACTTGTTATTCCTGTGCTTAATTGAAGCGAGGAGGAGAGGAACATGAAAAATACGTTGAATTGGAGCCAAAGAATAATCATATGGCTGATAGTCGTTGTCTTTCTCTTGTATTTACAGCCATTGGACCATTTCCCTTCTGTCACCTTTTCCTTTGTCTGGGGATTGATTGTCGTAACGAAGTCCTTCGATTTTTTATATGGATTTTCAAAAACAAATGAAACGATTTTTCATTCCCTATTAATCGGAATACTCATTGGCTCATGCATTACGGCTTTTCAACCATCTCCAATCGATGTTGCTTTAGTAAGAGACGTATTTTTTGCTCTGTCTCCCCTCTTCTTATTTCGAAAGGTGCTATCGGTTAAAGAACGCTGTGTAGAGACCATAAGAACACAGTGAATTTATTACTTACTTTAAGGAGGTGGTTTCCCACATGAATCCTTTCAATATCGGTTTTCCAAGCCTTATTTTAATCCTGGTTCTTTTCCTGATCCTTTTCGGACCCAATAAACTACCAGAGCTTGGCCGTTCCATTGGTCTTACCATGAAAGAGTTTAAAAAGTCGACCAGCGATCTCCTCTCCGAAAACGAAAACGAAAACGGACCCCAAACGAAAGCGACCGAACATGAGGATCGTAAGAAAGGGTAAGGACGTATGCGTGATAATCCCCTTCACCACATGAAAGAATTGAGAACGCGCTTACTATGGATCCTTTTGGTGTTTGTTCTCTCAATGATAGTGGGTTTCCTCTTAGCAGAACCTGTATTAGAGTATATAAAAGCTACGCAACACTCGAGAAGTATTGAATGGAATGTTTTTTCAATCGGGGACGCGTTTCATGTCTATTTAAAGATTTCTTTCATCATCGCATTGACCGTTACAACACCTTTTTCGATGTATCAAGTTTGGAAATTCATATTTCCAGGTCTAAATCGAAATGAACAAAGGGTTGCCCTCCTCTATATACCCTTTGTTTCTTTCTTTTTCTTAACAGGAATTCTCTTTAGCTATTTTCTTGTTTTTCCTGCTGTCTTTCAATTTATGACCTCTTTTTCTGAGCGAATAGGGGCGTCAGAAGTCTATGGAATCAACCAATACTTTTCATTTATGTTTCGGTTGATTCTTCCGGTCGGGATTGTTTTTGAATTACCTCTCCTCGTCATGTTTTTAACCCACTTGGGGGTGTTGACACCGAAAAAGTTAAGGAAAACAAGAAAAAAAGCGTATATCATTCTATTGATCCTGGCAGCGATGATCACGCCGCCGGATATTGTGTCTCATTTGCTGGTGTCTACGCCTTTAATTTTGTTGTATGAAGTTAGTGTTGTTTGTTCGAATGTTATATTTTCGAGGAAACAGGGGAATGAGTTGAAGAAAACTTAACCCGAGCTTCTTTATTTTAATGAAGGGAAAATCCAAGAAGTATCTGTAGGCATCAGTGGTTATATTACCTCATTGGATGTAAAAGTAGGGGAAAAAATTACTACAACAAATATTTTAGCAAGTATTAAAGATGATCTACGTATAACGGGTAGCGATTAACAGGAAACTCTAACAATTTATTAAAAAGCTAACCTTAAGAGGTATTCATAAAGTTTTTTAATAATATTGAACGAATAAAAAGCAAAAATGGCGTGGGAAAACTCAGTTCCCACGCCATCTTAGACATGTTATAAAACGTAATACGATACTTGTTAAGACAGGAGTTAGCTTACAGGTGAAATAAGACACGGTCCTTAAGGAATTGTTATCTTTTCATTCAACATCAAATACATTCTTTAAATTTAGATTGTCCATTCAACCGTTTTTTGTAAAACGTCGGTTTTACCCACGATATTTGGTTTTATCAACAGCCAACTCGTTCCCCTTCAAATTCTGTTCGTTTTTAATATTTTTATAAAATATTTATACCGCTCTCCCTAACTCAAGAGGAAGGTGAATTCAATCAAATGATTTTTTATGTGATTTCCCGCAAGAAGCTCGTCAAGAGAAAGTACTTATAGATGTTCATGGATGGAATGGACATTAGTGGGAAGGATGATAAGTAGTGAATACATATATTACTGGGTTTATCATCATAAACAAATATTTACAATCGTCTTCTCTTTCTACATATTTAAAACCCGTAAAAAGAAAAAACAACCTCCCTGTTGATTAAGAAAGTGATGCCATTAGAAGGATGGACAAACATGAAAAACCAGTCTGTAATGATAACAAAATACCAATTAATGTTCATGATCATCCAAACTCAAATTGGGGTCGGTGTTATCGGTCTCCCTTATGCTGTACATCAAAAAGCAGGGAGTGATGGATGGATATCGGTTCTGATTGCAGGATGCGTCATACAGTTACTGATTTTATGTTATTGGTTATTATTGAGACGATACCCTGGTGAAACCATCTTTACAATTTCTGAACGGATGCTAGGAAAGTTTGCAGGAATATTGGTCGGGATATCCTATACGGTATTTGGGGTGCTTATAAGTACCTTAGTCCTTGTACTGTATCAAGATATCATCTCATTATGGGTACTACCATCCACACCCAGATGGGTCATAATTATGATCATGATTGGTACATGTCTTTATCTTGCAAAAGAAAATATGAAAATCATTGCGCGTTTTTTTATGTTTGTCACTGCCCTGATCCCTATCCTCATCATCTTGGTATTGGTCTCGTTTCCTCATCATACCGAGATCCGATATTTATTTCCGATTGGTCATAATGGGATGAACAATATTATTTCAGGTGCAAATTCTGTGATCTTTTCGATCATCGGCATTGAAATGCTATTTTTCCTTTCAATGTACACTGAAGGATCGTATCGAGATATTTTGAAGTTTTCAAGTCTGGCCAATCTTTTCACCACGATATTCTATACGTTTCTTGTGATTGCGTGTTCCATTGTGTTTGCACCCAAGGAAATCCTGATCATCCCTCAACCTGTCTTGTATATGTTAAAATCCATATCATTCAAGCTTGTTGAAAGAATCGATCTACTGTTTTTTTCTGTATGGATCGTCATCGTAGCCACTTCATTGATCAGTTATCTTCTACTGGCTTCTAAAGGATCAGCCCATCTATTTTCAATAAAACAGCACAAAAAACCGCTATATTTCATTGCGTTCATTGTTTTTGTATGTGCCTTAATTCCAGAAACTCAATTCGATATCATGAAGCTTAATTCTTTTATTGGAGACATAAGTTATTTTTTTATAGTAGGTTTACCTCTTTTTCTCTTAATCGTTTCCTTTTTCAAAAAAGAATGAAGTCGTCAGCATCATTTACGGACAATGTTGAAAACCCAATACTGTCGCTTGCCTGACGTGGTTTTGCTTCTGACCGTTTGATTACGCGATCTTTTACCGAGTGATGAGAAAGTACAAATGGGAAGAGATGCTACCGCAGCGCTACACAATGAGTAGAGATTTAGGCTACGCCATGCATCTTGTGGTATTCTATTTTTATTTTAAATTCTTCTCATTAGACCTCTAAAACTTAAGGAAAGAACGAATGCAGTTTGGCCTTTATGATAATACCAATTCAAATATTAAACCAACTCTCTATGTTCATTCCGATCTGATCAACATGAAGAAAATCATTTTTTTCAGGAATGTAACGATAGTGTTCTTTTATCAAATCCATTGATTCTGCAATTTCCTTAATGGATTTCCCAATATAATCAATTTCATGGTCTGTCATCGTTGGGTGCAATGAAACCCTCACCCACCCAGGTTTAATGAATGAATTACCTGTGTCTATTTGGTCTGTAATGTTTTTGGAAGTCTTTTGGTCAATGTTCAGTAAGTAATGACCATATGTTCCAGCACAAGAACATCCCCCTCGAACCTGAATGCCATACCTATCATTCAAAATACGAACAACTAGATTATGATGGATGTCTTCTATATAAAACGATACTACTCCTATACGGTGTCGATGTTCTTCATCCAATATGTAAATGTTTGGAATGTTTTTAAGGTACGTAAACAAACGTTCGAGTAATTCTTCTTCTCGTAATAACATATTTGTAATTCCCATTTTTTCTTTTAATTTAATTGCTAAGGCAGTACGAATGGCTTGTATAAAGCCAGGAGTCCCTCCGTCCTCCTTAGATTGAATATCCTCTACATATTTTCTACCTCCCCATGGGTTTGTCCAAGAAACCGTTCCTCCCCCAGAATGATCAGGTATATCATTGGAGTAGAGGCTCGAATCAAACACCAACACGCCACAAGTACCAGGACCACCTAAGAATTTATGCGGTGAAAAGAAAATCGCATCTAATTTTTCCATGGGTTCTTCTGGGTGCATCTCTATTTTTACATAAGGGGCAGAACACGAAAAATCAACAAAGCAAAGCCCCCCATGCTCATGCATCACTTTAGCAATACGATGATAGGGTGTAATGATCCCTGTTACGTTCGAACAAGCAGTGATCGAAGCAATCTTCATTTTCCTATTTTTATACCTAATCAGTAATTGGGTTAAAGCCTCAACAGATACCCTTCCCTGTTCATCGGGGGGAATCACTACAACCTCCCCAATCGTTTCAAGCCAGGATGTGTGATTACTATGATGCTCCATATGTGTTACAAAAATTACTGGACGATCTTCATCCGCAATCATCACCTGATTTTTCAAATTGGGAGGTAGTTTTAAGCCTAAAATCCTCTGGAATTTATTGACTACGTCTGTCATTCCTGTACCAGATGTTAAAATAACATCCTCTTGATACGCATTTACGTGTTGTTTAATGATTTTTAGTGCTTGATGGTAACCGTTCGTTATGGTTTGTCCGGTTATATTGGATTCTGTGTGAGTGTTTGCGACGAATGGTCCGAACTTGTTCACGAGTGTTTCTTCAATTGGAGTATATAGCCGACCACTAGCCGTCCAGTCTGCGTACAATAGCTTTTTCTTCCCATATGGGGTAAAAATGGCATGATCCCTACCGATAATCCCACTTTTAAATTCAGAAAAATGCTGTTCTAGCCTTTGGAACCGAGACAGTGTAGTCACTTCTATCATCCTTTCAAACTTTATGAAACCAAATGAAATAATAAAAGAGAATATCCGAAGTCATGCCTCGACTAGTTGTTTCATGAATTTCATGAGCCGCATACTAACATCAGGACTACGACGTCCCATTCCACATGAACAGGCAACATCGACTTTATGGTTACGGATTGTTTCAATGATGTTTAAAATTTGGTGTAATTCAGGGAGGTCACATTCTTCATGCACAATGCCAGCTACAAAGCGAGTATGGTCAGGTAATTGAATTTGTTTTAATGGTTCATAGTAGTGGCGATTTAAGGTTGGAGGCAAATGACCTATAGCAAGTGGAAAATGGATATAAGTTAACTCATGCGTTTTGGGCCAAACATCGATTAACTTATTTGTAAAATCAACCATTCTATCTAGAGATTGTGGATGCGTAAACGCTTTATGGTTTAGATCTCCATAACATTCATGGATACCGACTTTTACTGGTTCTTGGATACGTTTGACTAAGTCAATAATACTGGTTAATGCGAAATCGTATTGGGAGGGGGAATCATAAACTAGTCCTAATTCTGCTGGAATTTCAATCTGTATAATAACATCCTCACCAGCTTCGTTAAGAAATTCATTCACTTCGTAAGCAAGTCGCTGATTAAATGCCTCGTAATAGAGAAAAACATTATCTGATTCTAACATAAATAAAGAAATAGCCAGTCCAGTGGGAATACCTACTTGAAACTTCAAATCTTTTAGGCCATGTTGTTCTCGTAAACGTTGAAAGATATGGTAACTTTTACGGAAATAATCATGGTAACGAAAATTTAGATAATGGACGATTTCCTCTGGAGAACATTTTGGACGAATTTTGTAAAACGAATCATAATCCACTGGGAAACCATTCTCTCCCAGTGTTCCTTTTTTTACAACATTCCAGTGTTCAGTATCTGCAATACAGGAATCAATGGCTGTTACAGCCCAAGATGATCGATTCCCATTCGGGTATTGGTCAGATCTATTACCTACCTCCCCATCCGGCAGGCTTAATAAGGTATTATTTAGAACCTCTAACGCAATACCCATAGCCTCCTTTTCATTGTTAAATGGCAAACTCCCTACTAATAAAGCCTGTCGATCTAACATCGTTTCTCCTCCTTTTCTCTTACTTTTCCTCATGATCTCATCAATTGATCTATTTTTTACGTTTACTAACAGTGAAACGGAAAAAAATACCTGAAAACTTTTGAAGTCTAGCACAATAAGCATAGGCAGTAAAATACTTTACTGAGATATGAGTTTTAGTGAATACAGAGATAGCAAATCTCAAGAATCCTATAACGATTGTTGACGTTACATGGTAATGTGATTTAGCAGCCGATAATTTAATTGGGAGCATCTAATGTTGTTATATGGCATTCTTAAACCAAAACCAAGACAGTATTGGCCGATCCAACTGCTAAACTGTAACCACAGGATTAACAAATAGAAGTGTCCTTCTTTTCTCTATAACAACCTTCTATGATATGCAATCATATCTTACTTTTTTGGGCGTTGCTATCACTTTAAATACCTAAAAAATGGGTAGAAACTAATTCTTTCTTATCTCCTATCAATCTTCATAACGGAAGGGAATAATTTACTGATAGCTAAGAATTTAGCACTTTTTTTCAAATTAATGGTCATAATTTGGATCACTCTGACGTAAAACTCGATAAATGATTTAGTTGATTTCGATTGATATCACCTCGTACTTAAAAAATGGATGTCGATCGAAAGGAGGTGTCTCTTTAACGTCGGTTTTAATTTTTATTCTCATGCTGGATCTAGTTGGTGATTGAAAAGATTACTCATCTTCATTCATCTTTAAGAAAGTGAGGCCATATTCGATGAAACATATTTTTCATAACATTTACAGCCCCTATTCAGGTACCATCGAGAAAATATTAACAAAACAAACAAACCATGTTTATGAATGGGAAAAGCTATTTGTTATTAATACAATGGAAGGAAAAAAGGAGATTTCGGTAGGAATCAGTGGACACATTATTTCCCTAGAGGTTCAGGAAGGAGAAACCATCACTCCGACTACAATGTTAGGGAGAATTAAGGATGACCTTTTAATAACAGGAAGTGATTAATATACAAACTCCTCACGACAAGCGTTCGGTTGCCATTTTCTCATATCACTTACGCGGTATTCAAACACTATATAACGAATAACAAAATAGGAAGGGGCTGTCCCAAAAGCCCTTTTAAATAAGAAAAAGCCACAGAGAAAATGAAAATTCTCTGTGGCGTTTTTCCTTTTGTAGCCTTCTGCCTTTACGAAATTGAAAGTCCTTGTTTGCAAATGTGCTCATCTGTCTAACCCTCCTTCTTTTCGTGATAGATCAAAGACATACAACGAAAGAAGGAAAATCGATGATATGGGTTGACGAGTTTAGAAATTCCCCCGAATTACCAATTCCAGTAATACCTGAGGTCGGCATGCCAACCGTTATTTGGAAAATAGTTGTGTATAATATAAGCTGGACCCATCCCTTTGGCAAAAATATGATCTCGCTCTATCCTTAATTCCATCGGCCCCCCAATTTTCCCATTGTTATTGTTGTCCTTCCAAACCTCATATTGTTTGATACATTTCTGGTCCTGGAAGTACTTGTTATCACACCAATAACCGGACGGTTCGAACCAAACTTGTTTATGGTAGAAGTCGACGTTCTCATCACCAGGGATTAATATTTCACCCCAAGCCTCAAGACAGTATGCTTCTGATGGAATATCCCATTTCACATAATGTTGTTTACCACCCTCAACTTTGGAAAGAGGCTGCATATTCTGACACATTACATTACCAATTTGTTCGTAAGTAACGCGTTGCTTAAGGAGCCCCTTGTCATTTCCATAGCCATCCAGCAAGATCCACTTTCCATCTTTACTTTTCTCAAACTTCTCATAATTTTCAGGTGCCCAGTGGTCAGGGTCTCCCCATCTAATATAGGAAACTCCCCCACCTTGAGGCTCCCATGCCCATTGGTTTCGCCAGGTATCCGACCAAAATTGGCCCGCACTGCTTTCGAACATACGAGAATAATCTCCATATGTTTCTGAAGAATTTGCTTGAACTACTCCACCCCATGTACAAATGGTCCATACAACAATAACACTTGTAAAAACAACGATTCTTCTCACAAATTCCCCTCCACGTATTCTTGATGAATAATATAATGAATACTTTAAGATTTTCTTTAGAATTCCACTATAAACTTTGAAGAGCTTCCATTATTTTGAAATCACTTATTTTGGCCTCTCTCAGATGTGAAGATTACCACCATAAACCACATGTCCAATCTTCCTCTTTTACACCTTTGCCATCCTCACTATAGGCGTGGCAAACGCGAACTTTCCAATTATCTCCTGGTGATTTTCGTATGCTCTTGGTATAAGGTCTTACCCTTGTTAAGGTAGGTATTTTCAACCAAGTCGTTCCTCCATCATGACTGATATCGATACTGATCCATTCTCTTTTCGGATCAAATTTACCGACGATTTGCGCCCAAACATATGTCCCACCACTCCATGGATCAAATCCCTTTCGTAATACCACTTTTGAATTAGGAGTGCATTTACCCGGTATCGTACGTTTCTTTACTAAAGTGCACACGATCTAGTAAGTCTCCTTACAAAAAGAGGTGAAGCCTTATAAAACCTTGAACGAATTTTTTTAGGAAAGGAAACGAAAGCTTTGATTGTCAATATAACAAAAACTACAGTAAACCTTTTAAAATGATGGCGATCCATCTTACATCCTCCTTTACATATTTTTTGACATCAGATGACAAATACGTAAGTTCCTCACTAAAAAAAGAACTCCTTTAGGCTTTTTACCCAACCATCTAAAAAAGTGCTAATTACATAGATTTCAGTCATTATTTACCTTCCATTTTAGAAATGGATAGGAGATAAGAAAGAATTAGTTTCATGTCATATATAGGTATTTAAAGTGATAGTAACGAAAAAAGGCAGATGTTATAACATCGGAAACAAAACCATTTTTCAAAAAGCACATCTATAGATGCTTCATTATTATTGTATAAAGCCGTTTCCACTCGTCCTGAAAGTTGACTGAAAGTTTTTAGTTTTACCATTGGTTCTGTAGAAAAAACAGGCTTTCTAGCATTTCACTCAAAAAAATTTCGAAAAATCGAAACTTGCATAGGTGATCAATTCGTCTAAAAAATAACGAACCTAAAAGGAGGCCTAAAAATGAAAATCAAAAAAAGAGTAAGTTTCATTTTGTTGGCATTGTCTCTTGTTCTGGTAGGTGGCCTTAACAATGAGGTACAAGCTGGTGATCCTGCATCAAATCAACGCATTGTTACCCAAACTGTTGACCTGGAAACTGTAAAAACGAAATTAGATGTTGGACAAACAAAAGAAGAAGTTAAAAGTATGATGGGAGAAGAGTATAATCAAGTTAAAAGTATGAGGGACGGAACATCGGTCTGGCGTTATGACATAGATTCAAAAGAAGGATATTCTTTTGAGACGGTATGGGACACTGTAGACATTGAAGGAATTGAAAGCAGAGCGATCGGACTACAAGTCTTTATTGCTTGGAAGAATGATCATTCAACTGTGGATTATGTCACTGCTTATTATTTAAACCCAGAAGATAAAAAGGTTTACGAATATCGTAAGCTTTCCAATGGTACATCACGTACCACATGTATCACATAGAGGTAAGAGATTTACGTATTGTTAAGTGCCTTACCATCTATTAAAATCGTACAGCTGCTTCACCTGTTACTTTGATAAACAATACTTTTGATATATGTACCTCCATTTTGTCGGATAATTGCGGGATTTTTAACTAAAAATTTGGAGAAGAAGATCTCCTAACGATTACAAAAGCCGATTCTTTTAAATGGTCGGCTTTTTTCAAGTGAACATTGTTTAAATACCTTTTCGGACTATATATTCCAGCTGTTCACGGACATGACAATTTCACAAAGAAATCCCAAGAAAAAAGCTCAGAAAACTGAGCTCTTTTTTTACGTTATATAGTCCAGAAGCTTATTACATTAAAGCCCCCTTTAACGGAACAAAGGGCGCAATCCAATATTCTTGAATTGCGCCCGATTGCTGAAGATGTTGGTTTGGAATAAAGTTTGATCAGAAATGATTTACAAACCCTTATTTAATGTAACTCAAAAAGAATCCATTTTAAAAAAAGATTGATCAAAATGGATTCTTCGACACCATGCCTCAATTTCATCTTTATAAAAAAGTTGAATCAAAACCGATACGGCACCTTAAAATTGCTTTAGAAAACATTGATTTGTAATTGCTTTTGATTCTTCATTTTCATACTGAGGGAATACCACTACATTCTATTATCTGATGACTCATAAGAGGACTTTTTGCCTTTTAACAGTGGGATCTGACGGATTATGTGAAAAGGCCATTAAAGCTATTTTTAAAATTAACAAACAATCCATAATTGGAAAAACAATTTAATACGCAAAATAACAATAAAGCGTGACTCTTTTGATTTCAAGGGATTTATTTTATTAATGTCAATATCGTAGCTACAGAATTATCTACAAATGAGCGCTCTGGACAAGATTTTATCAGCACTGTAAGTCCGATTAATGAAACAACTAGAGTCTGTGCTAACTTTTTAGCGTTTAGACTGCTTTTGAGCTCTCCTGAATTAATGCCTGCTTCGATCGCTTCTTGAAATATGACTGAAAGATACATCTGATGCTCCCTTGTAAGGATTTCAAATTTTTCATCGTGGGGAGCAAGTTCTACCATCGTATTAATACAAAAACATCCCTTGCTTTGATTTTCTTTATATTCTTTTTCTACCAAATCTTCAAAAAATGTGTGAATAGCTTCTTTTACAGATGGTTTATTTTGAAGTTTTGTTCGAAGTTCAGAAGCATGTAACTTTGTGTATTTGCGCAATGCTGCTTCAAAT
This sequence comes from Alkalihalobacillus sp. TS-13, assembly GCF_019720915.1. GTDB lineage: Bacteria > Bacillota > Bacilli > Bacillales > Fictibacillaceae > Pseudalkalibacillus. The sequence goes on along the minus strand of NZ_JAHKSI010000006.1, from coordinate 54,455 downwards.
AATCCTTTTTTGTCTCCGAAAGCTGCATATAAGCTTGGACGTTGTATCCCCATCTTATCGGTTAAATCGCTTAAGGAAGTAGTTGTGTACCCTTTCTCCCAAAACAGTTGCATAGCAGCATCTAATGCTTTATCCTCATCAAATTCACGTAGTCGCACCATTATTATTCTCTCCTTCCTTTTTCAAATTTCCCGATTCAGACTAATAACCATTTATTTTGTACTGATTAGTATACATAATATCTTATTTCACCCAAACTGTCTTGTCAAATCATTTAAAAATTTGACATTAGGGTCTTTTGGTTATATATTTATGACCATAATGTACCGAACGGTATATTATACTTTTCAGTACAGAAAGGAGAAAAATAATGCACACTAAAGATACAAAAACGATTATTGCTAAACAACGAGAGGATTCGTCACAATCACGATCTAGTACAACGATGTCACGTTATATGGCACTATTATTCGCTACAGCTTGTGGGATGGCTGTTGCAAATATATATTTCGCTCATCCACTACTCGATGCTTTATCGAATGAGTTCAAGATTCATCACTCAACCATCGGAATTGTTATCACCATCACCCAGATCTGTTATGCACTGGGGTTATTCCTGCTAGTTCCGCTTGGTGATCTATGGAATCAACGACGATTAATTATTGGTCAAATGCTAATAGCTGTTGCTGCTCTTATAGTTATTAGTTTGGCTCCTTCAAGTGCAATACTTTTCATCGGTATGGCTGTAGTAGGAATGGTTGCCTCTGTAACACAAACACTTGTCGCATATGCATCAACTTTGTCTGAGCCACAAGAGCGTGGAGGAATTGTAGGCTTTGTAACTAGTGGGGTTGTGATAGGAATTCTTCTCGCACGAGTATTCGCTGGGATTTTGACAGATATAGGCGGATGGCGTTTAGTCTATCTTACGTCTGCAGCACTTATGCTCTTCATCGTTAGTTTATTATACAGAGATTTACCAAATTCAATACGCAAAAAAACATCGATGTCCTATCCGAAGCTATTGCGTTCTGTTCTTTTATTGTTCATACAAGAAAGAATTCTACTAATTCGTGGAATATTGGGCATGTTAATTTTTATTTCCTTTAGTATTTTGTGGACTTCACTAGTCTTGCCTCTTAGCTCAGCACCACATTCTCTGTCACATTCAACGATTGGCGCATTTGGTCTTGCGGGAGTAGCTGGGGCATTAGCTGCTGCTCGAGCTGGACGTCTCGCTGATCGAGGATTAGGCCAGCGAACAACAGGTATCTCCCTAGCTTTATTGTTAGCATCATGGTTCCTAATCAGCTTTATCGATCACTCCCTGTTCGTATTGATCATTGGTGTTATTCTTCTTGACCTCGCTGTGCAAGCCGTACATGTCACCAATCAAAGTATGATTTTTACCGTGCGTCCTGAATCGAGAAGTCGACTTACTGCTGCTTACATGATTTTTTATTCTATTGGCAGTGCAACAGGTTCAATTGCTTCAACCAATATTTACGCAACTTTTGGATGGAATGGAGTATCTCTATTAGGTGCATCTGTCAGCGCTTTTGCTCTGTTATTTTGGGTGCTAACGTCTCGTCTGACAGAACATAAGTCACCAAATAATTATGATGGTGTAGCTTTGTAATAAAGCTTGATTAAAATGATGCTAATAACCTTGATAGACGAACAAAAAGAAAGAGAGTGTTTTGAAAAAAGTTTGATCTAAACACTCTCTTAATATTTTCAAATGAATTATTCTTTTATAAAAAAGGTTGATATCTCTATGATCCTTCTTCCATTATAGCGCCCGTTTCTTGAAGAACAATTTAGTGGGTCCCATATCCTATTAAGTGAAAATGATCGGTAATAGGTGATATTGTTCAATACATACTAACTTATTTGTTTAAATCCATACATCTTCAGCAGTCAATTCGCCTTTGGTTTCACCAGTGTTGACTACACCTTTTGGCTCCACCAGCATTATATGGCATTCCTTTTCGGCATAGGGCTTATGCTCCACACCTTTTGGTATCACATACATCTCTCCTTTGGAGAGTTTGACCTCTCCATCACGGAATGCGATAGCCATCTCGCCGTCAAGTACTATGAATACCTCATCAGTCTCTTTATGATCGTGCCATACAAAATCCCCCTGAACCTTTACCAGTTTAAACTGATAGTCATTCATTTCACCAATGACTTTGGGCGACCATTGCTCACTAAATTTAGACAACTTTTCCCTTAGATTAATCGGATGATAATCCATTTAGATTCCTCCTCTTTTCCCTCGCTTCTTATACCGTACATTCTTGCTATTTAAATGTAAAATGAGCGCTGTCCTTATTCCAGAAGCGCGCCCGATTCATGAAGAAACGCCTCTTTTCAAGAAAAGTGCCCGGTTCATGAATAAGGATACCTACTGTCAACATATTCTGACTAAATACGTAATACTCACGCAAATACTGATAAACAAGCCCGGAGATTTTCTTTATGCAGCTACTTCCAGGCTTGCTCTTCATACGATAATCTCGGTTATTCAGGCTTATAGCCAAGTAACTGGCCAACACTTGGTACTTTCAAACAAAAATCCATTTTGGCTTCACCCACTTTCAATAACATTTTTACTCATGTTTAGGAGTTCCATGTACCATTTTGATTTTAGTTCCATGGAATACTTCCATAAATTGCTAATCCAGTAACCTCTTAAAATCTCCATTTGTTCCTTTAGATTATACGGTAATTGATTATCCAAAACCTTCCTTCATTTCGTTTGAAGCCGTTGATAGAGGTGCAAAAAAGGGTTTTGCGTTTACCCTTTATAATCCCCATTTGTCCTACACCTCTCTATCACAATATATTTTTTTATTTTAAATCATAGATCTTTTATTCTCCTATCTAACTTCTTAACCTTTGGTTGAACCTCAAAGCAGTCTACTTTCATATAGGTTTGGATCAGTAATATACTGTTTTTGCATTATAAAAAGAAAGGAGTGTAGAAATGGGAAAGCAAGTATATATTATCCATGGATATGGAGCTTCACCAGCAAATCATTGGTTCCCATGGTTAAAAGAAAAATTAATAGCAGATGGTAATCAAGTTTCGGTTCTTCATATGCCAAATTCGTCTGACCCAAATAAAGAAGAATGGTTGGAAACATTAACTAATGAAATAAAGAATGTAAATAACAAAACGTATTTTGTAACACATAGTCTAGGGTCTATCACACTATTGAATTACCTAGATCAATTAGATCCGTTACCAAGTTTTGGAGGCTTTATTCTTGTTTCTGGCTTTTCAGAACCATTATCATCGTTACCCTCACTAAATCCATTTACAGTTACAAAAGTGGATTATAAAAGAATAATTGCAGCAACTAATTCACGTGCTGTTATTGCTGCAAAGGATGACTATATTGTTCCTATTCAATTAAGTCAAAATTTATCAAAACAATTGGATACATCATTTTATCCTGTTGAAAAGGGGGGGCATTTTCTAGAAGATGATGGTTTCACTAGTTTCCCATTGGTTTATGATATTTTAAATAATATAATGAGAAATGTATAAATAATAAAGGTGTCACCATTTCGTTACATTATTACTCAATTCTAAAGGAAATCCTGTGAAAACTCATAGAAAAATCCCTTATGAAGAAGTAGACAAAGATGAAATGAAAACATTGGAACGGGAAGATGATAACACTGGGAGCTATCTTTATTTTAAAGAACAGATGGTCCAGCAAGACCAATAAAAAACAGGGCCATCCTCAAATCTTATTTGTTATATAAAAACAGAAAATCAAGGTCATGGGATCTACGCTACACCAAACATTGCGATTACAAAATCAAAGATGAAGAAAAGAAAATTACAACAATATTAACATTATCAAAAGGGTCACATATTCTTAAACCAATCTCCGAGATTTGTTACGATTGTAAGTGCCTCCCCCTTAACGATAGATGAAATCACCCCTTTCCGATTTGGCAAGGGGTGATTTGGTGTTATGTCCTACAAAGGTTACTGATGACTGCAGTTTAAAAAGGCTGTCCCAAAAGTCTACAAAAGGGACAGCCCCATGAATTTCTTTAGAAAATGCTACGTGTTGTTCTGCTAGTTTTATTGAACCATTTCATTAATTTAGTTAAATTTTATTCCAAAATGGAGTACCTTCAATTAGTATATAGCCAGTGAATACTTACCAGGTTCCACTATTTCAGAAGATTTATATTTTGGAATTGGGATTGATACGGTACCTCTAATAAGTTGAAAATTAACGGAAAATTACCACCACGCACCATAAAGCATATCTTGGCCAGCATAACTTTGTACGACTCGAAACTTTCGTTCAGGATCCGGAGAAAGACGATATCCAATTGTATGTAGTTTGTCTGGATATTTGTAGAATTTTTCGTATACTCCTCCTCTATCGACTACATTTAAATAGAACGAGTCACCGGCTCCAAATGGTCCCACCCATGCAGCCCATGCGTACCTTTGCCCATTGTCAGCAATTCCGGACCTCATCTCAACATTTCCAATACTTTTTGTCACTTCAGTTCTTTGATCGGTTGTACAATAAGGGGTTAACAGGATATCTTCCCCATTGTAAGAGCAATGACCTGCAGCTTTTACCTCATTCCCTCCAGTTGTCATAAACATTGAGATTAACAACAGCAAGCTAAATAGGCCAGTCAAATTTTTTTCATTTCCATTCCTCCTTGATTGGTTGTGCGTTCTAAAACAATAGGTTAGTAAAATCCTTACAAAAAAACAGACGGGCGTATATCAAGAATTTACCCCTACTATACTTTTAAACTACCGTATTGAATACCACACAATTGTCGTATTTTTTGTCGAAATAACTTTTTTCTAAAGTAGGGATTCATGTCATTATATGAGATAAATCCACCATAAAAGTAACGACAACGGTTTAATAAACCAAAAACAAAAAATCTTATATAATCGTCTTTTAAGGGATTCGCTCGATGACACTTATAAAAGAATGTACCAAATATCTTATAGATATAGGAATGAAACAGGGATAAATAACTGATACTTTGGTTTTACCGACCTTTTCTTCACCTTATGGTATGCCTTTCTTTTAGATCGATACTGATAAAAAGATCAAAAAAACAAGAATATAAAATTCTTGTTGTAATCCTTAGATATTGATAAATAGTACGAGATGAACACTTTACCTACATATTTGATGTGTATAGTATTCCTTTCTCCATAGCAGCTGAAATGATTTGTGTTTGATTATCAGCACCTAACTTAAATCTAATGCTGGTCGTTCAAAAGCTTTTTCAAGCCAAAGATGATCAATTTCTCGCTGACCAGATCGTTTCATGGGGTACTGATCCAATAAAAGGTTATGAAGCATTTTCCGGTTATGCCTTAACCCGAAATTAGTACCTATGTAAAGTTAGCTGTATGGTCTTCATTCTATGATAGAATTGTTCAACCAACACTATTTTATAGGATACAATTCATCCCATGAAAGTAGGCCGAATATGTTAGTTTATCTATGGTGAAATCCAAATCATCTTGACTTGTATTTTATACCCATGACGAATCTAATAGAGGTAGAAGACATACCATAACAAAGCATCGGTGCTGGTAACACCGATGCGAGGGTTACAAGCCTAGGGGGAAAGTCATAGTAAGCAGCGAATTCGGAAAATCCCTGATTACCTTTTTCATTTTCACCATTTAAGATTACTGTCCGCTTTCCTCCAGTCGACCTGCATCTACGAATTTTTTACCTTCCCTACGCAAATATTGAATCATTAATGATAATAAGTTGTAGGGTTAACCTCCTAATCGGTTAACCCTCTTTATAAAAAGTATAAGCAAGTTATTAGCTCCAAACCCTCACATTATTGCTTTACTACCTTTTTGTACCCATAAATGGATCGCAATCCCGGACGAAATGGAGGAAAGCGCCTGTTATACCTCATCAAGATAAGAAAACTTCATTTCCAATTAAGAACAACATATCATGAATGTTATGTTGTTATTGGAGAGTAATTACAACGGTTCGGCATGGATTTGTCGGAAATCATTGACGATCCATTCTTCGCCTTCCTTCTGCAAAAATACTTGGATCGTCATTCGTTTTTTATCCGTTCGATTGTTGGCTAAATTCGTAATTTCCTGGTCGAAGATAACAAAGGCACTTTGATCTTCTTGAGAAAGATAAATATTTATATCCGATACATCATGTTCATAAAGTAACTTCTCGGGAGGGGTGTCTTTCGGGAACTGTTTTTTAAATAGATCCTGGGTAACCACTGCCTTCGCGTTGGATCTTCGTTCGTCGTAATTCTCCTCTTCTACATGAAAGATGGATTCAATAAAAACATTGACGGATTCTTTCATTTTGCTTTCATCCGTTTTTTGTGATTCTTCTGTTTGTTTCCGTTTTGACGTTTGCAGATAGCTGATTTGATTTTCCTGCTCCTTGACCTTTTCCTTTAACTGTTCAATGGTCACCGATTGCTCTTCGATGGTATTAAAACCGAAAAAGACACTGATGACAATAAGAACCCCTAGCACAAGGATGAGGGTCTTCATGAGGAAATTTTGGTTCATATTCACCCTCCGTTCATAGACCTAATAAAGCGGCTGGATTTTGATGACCACTCCATTCACTTGTTTTAGCTTCTAAATGGAGGTGAGGACCTGTTGACTCCCCTGTACTACCACATACACCAATTTGTTGCCCTTTCTTAACGGTATCCCCTTCCCTTACATCTAACTTGGACAGATGACCGTAAGCTGATATGAGGTTGCCGTGCTGGATCATCACGAGATTACCATACCCATCACTTCCGTCTCGATTCACTTGGAAACCGGAATAAATGACACGGCCTTTTTCAACCGCTTGAATCGGTGTCACGCCTTCAATACAGCTGAAATCCACCCCTTTATGGTTTTCTCTTGATCCATCTCCCCAGGTTCTCCATCCGTAAGGACTTGTGATATTCACCGCACCAGCAACCGGTACGGCCCATTCGCCATCGCCGATCGGCGTTTCAAAGTTATAGTATTGCAAAACAGCATCTACATAATAGATATCACCATAACAAGCATTATATTGTAACGCTTCGGGACGGACACAACTGTAGATCCCTTGGTGTTTTAATTGTTCATATTTCATAGATGAAAAATCAATTGCCAATTCCTGTGTATATTTGCCACCATGTTGCATGACATAGTCAATGAATCCTGTACCGAAATTATACGATTGAAGAGCCAGCTTTACATCTTGATTCGATCTATTTAACGTCTGAGCAAAATATTTAACCCCTTGCTGGATAGACACTTCCGGATTAACTATACAACCCATGGATTCACAATGGGATTCAGATGCCTGCATAGGGTCTAGACCTCGACCACCCGATTCCTGCATCATCAAGGCCAGAATGATCCCAACATAATCTTCAACCCCCTCCTGCTTGGCATATTTCGTTACCTCATCTTTATACTGCATAACCTCCTGTGAAACATTTCCAACTTGTCCATTGGTTAAATTTTCTGATTCTTGACTCGATAAATTCCCCAGCATCAATACCAACAAAAAGATAATCCCGTAGATCAAAGCAAATAATAGAAGGATAGGGAGGATATATTTAAGCATAAGAATGAGGAGTGCTTTTTTCGCCTTTGCTTCTGCATATTGTTTAAGCATGATTTCCTCCTTCTGTATCCAGTCAAAGGCATGTCGAAGATTTACGCCTTAACTCGATCGTTAGGACGATTCGTTTTTCAAAGGTTTATCTAAAGTGTTGGGTCTGCGTTTCGGTTTACGGCTTGACCGGTTGTTCGAAGATTGATTAGCCACATTGTTTGGGCGTCGTTTCGATCGATATTGATTGCTTGACCCATCAGTCGTTTTTTGATAAGGGTTTCGACCTGAAGATTTGGTATTTTTTTGAGACTTCCCTTCAGCATGTTCCCTGTCCTGAGGTTTATTTAGAGAATTTGGACGGCTTTTCCGTTTATAAGGATTTCGTCCAGAATTATCATTGGACGCCTTGCTTGCAGCTGCTTCTTTTTGTCCTGCAGACCTTTCCGACACTTGTCTATCTTTTTGCGTTGAATCTGTACCATTAGTTGCATCCTTTTGCTTGTGACCATTACCCTTATCAGTTAGATTAGATTTTGCACCCTCTCCATATTTATAAGAAGCTGGAATAGATCCCGACCGTCCACTGTAAGTACCCGTTCCATTAAAATTACCCGATTTATCTTTAGTGTTATTTGAGTTGTTTGGTCTGCCCTTATTCATGCGTTTATAGACTCTGTTCATTCTACGCCGAAGGAGCATACCTCGACCTCCTTGAACGGATCTCCGCATCATGCCTTCTCCAGCTCCCGTATCACCTAAGTTAGGGGATGCTCCTTCAAGCATATTGAAGACAAACTGACGTTTCATATAAAGGAATAGAATGGCCACACTGAAAATGATCTGGATAAACATCCGATAATAAATGTCATCATTCATGTTGGTCATGCTATAGCCTAAGGTAATGAAACTAGTAGATACGAGAACAAAAAACATCGTTATCCCTTTAAAGACGATTAAAATAAAGGTCCCTCTGGTGTATCTTGCGGTTAAAGCTTCAAAACTAGGAAATAGACTCATAAACAAGATGATTGGAAACAACAGCATCATCACAATAAACGCAAACTGAAGCATAATCCGGATTAAAGCGATAAAGAAGTAAACAATCCCTTGTATGATCGTTGAGATCATCATAATCATGATATAGCCCATCTGTTTATAGGCGTTTCCTGCAAAGATTGTTTGATTATTGTATTGTTTAAATTCGTTTTCTTCTATTTCTTTTCTTTTTTCAGCCCCCTCTTCAGTAGCGGGGTTTGCGTTTAAGTACTCATCAATCCTGTCTGAGGCTTCAGCCTTTATTTTAGTTTCATCACTTTTTCCGTATTGAAGAAGAAGATAGGGTTTATATACTAGAGCATCAAACACTTTATTCTCGATTGCAATCGATACATCCCGAGCTGTATTGTCATCAAAATTCGTAAATTCAAATGCCCCATCTTGAGACAAAGAAGGATTCGCCTCCATAATCACATTTTCAAGTGTTGTCGAAACACCATGAGCCAGGTCAATGTAATTAAATTTCTCAGATTGTATAGAAAATAATAACGATAGACTTAATAGAATGAGAGATAGCAGCTTAAGAAAAGCCTGCCAATTTTGTTGGATATAAGCCCGTACAACAATCCCTATTGAAGCAAGAGACAATGCAAATAAGCCAAGATTATAGGTTAGAGTTCCAGCGGTACTGGAGGTGATGGCCTTAACAGATGACTTTGTCAAATCAACGATATCTAATGAAAATAATTGATAAACAACCATCAGGACCATAAAAGATAAAGAGCGATTCAAGCTCCAAAGGGCATTTTTTAAGAAATCGACCATTTCAGTACCGGTTTGTCCCATGAAGTCATACCACGAATCATCGGAATACGTCATCAACTCATATCGATTCTCATTATATTTCTTTGAGCTTCGATCCTGGTCATCCAGTGCAAAGCCTGTAGTGGCAGGGATGAGAAGGACAAACAATAAGATTAGGGAGACGAAGGTTTTTTTAGACATTGTCTCTCACCCTTTATATTTTTTAATATTCTACACATTCATTAGTCTTGGTATAAAAATCATCAGCACCATCTTGCTCATATTCTTTCATTAAAGTATTTTCATCTTTAACCTTTCCGTCTTTAGTTTGCCAGTGAACAAAGTAATGTTGGGGTACATCCTTTGAAGTATTTCTTTCCGCTTTACAGATAGATACAATTTCAATATCTTCTGCTTTATAGCCACCCTCTTTTACTTTGTTAAAAGTCATAGCTTCTTCTCTAACAGCAGCTTCCATTTTCTCTTGATCAAAGTCTAAATCCTTCCCACATCCAAAAAGCATCAAGAGGAGAAAAACTAACATAAGGGGTTTCTTCATTCCATTCGCTCCTTTATAAATAGGCTTCTTCCAATTGGACCGCATCTGATTCTTTTTGTGTCGTCTTGAATGCTTCAAACCATTCATCAAAGAGAATATCAATGGCAATGGCCTGGTTCCGCCCCAAGTGATCCTGAAATAGGCACATGCCTGACTTCAAGTTGCTAACAATCTCGATATTGTCTGGATTGATTTCCATATCGAAGAAATTCAAGATCGGCTTGATCGCATCATCCGACTTGGGACGGAATGCAAATTTGATCCCAATCTGTTCTTTAGTCGTATCGACATTAAAATCGTCATACGCTTGGGTCACCAATACGATATCCGTTTTGAGTGAACGGCCGGTCCGGAGCATCTCATCGATTAAATCCTGGCCATGCTGGGACCGTTTCAGGGTCCATGCCTCATCAAAAATAATCATCGCTTCTTCATCTTTTCCAGTGGAGAAAATATGCACATATTTTGAGATGGACATCATTAAACATAACCCGATTCGTTCCTCTTCGTTCATGTTATCCGATGCCGGAAGCCGGAGACCCTGCAAACCCAGAACGTTGATCTGCCGATTGAAGTCCAGCCCGTAAGAATCTTCCGCCCCAAAAAGCATACGCCCTAACCCATAACGGTATTTTTGAATGAATTTACCCAGGGTTTGATCCTTCTCTAAAATACGTTCCAATACGCCGGTTAGGGTTGGATGGTTCGACTCATTGACTTCTTCAATGATGGAGTCATAAATGGTTACAGATTCATTTCGAGATCCTCGAACTTCCGCAAGGGTATTCAAAATCATCATCGCGGTTTGGATCGCCTGATCCCCTTCTAAGAACACCAATGGATCCAGGGCCCCATGAAATTCACTCTGTTCCGACAAGTGAATAAAATTAATACGCTCATACAATGCTTGGAACTCTGGAATGTTGCTATACTTCTCCAATGCATCTTGATAATAACGCTGGAATTCATTTTTCGGATCCACGTAAAGAACTTTCGAGCCTAAAAACGTCGACCAGGTGAAAAAGTTTTTCACGAGCATCGACTTACCACTGCCTGGGGGACCAGTAATCAGGATGTTGCCATTGGTATGGGCCGCACCTGAGATGGCGCGTTTCGTAAGTAAAGGGTTAAAGACGACGACGTTATTGTTGATTTCTCGCGCTTGTTCCACACTAGAGAGTTTTTTTCCAGTAATAACTTTACCTAATACCATCCCAAAGCGATTTCCGATTTTGTTCGATATATCCATCGCGGACTGCGCTAAATACGTTTCATCTACGACTTGTTCATAATAAGGAAACGCTGTATAAGAACCCGGTAAGGCTTGAGAAAACAACGTCAACTGATCGACTAGAGGCCTAACCAATTGAAATCCTGTATTCTTGAACAGGTTGTTTAATGCCTCCTGTTTATCATGTAGCCTTTTTTTGTCGCGATCCGATAAGACAAGGAAAAGATTCATAAACAGTAATTTCCTTGAATTGGCTTTGACATCATCCAGTAAGACATCCAACCTTTCAGAGGCCATTTCGACCACCGTATCTTCATCAGCCGTTTGGGTATTTTGAATTTCATAATCGAAATTGGCAAACCGGCGTTTTAACTTCCGTACTTGGCGTATATTCGTTGCATTATCCTTAAAGGTGTATTGGATTTGGAACTCTACTGGAAAATCAATACTTTCAATGATATCTTGAATGAACCGATAATTCTCTAGGGTGACCGGCATTTCATAAAAAGGCATGAAACTAAGGTATTCAGTATACTCGTCATGGGTTACCGTCATAAAACCATAGTCGTTTTTGATCACACCTTCGGTCAGATTATACGGGCTCTCCGGCACCTCAAATAAATCACTCGTTCGGTGAAACATGTAATAAATCAATCGATCGACGTCTTCTTCCTGCAACTTTTCAAACTTCTTATGATAAGCAACCTTGTTACTAAATGCTCTTTCGAGTTCCTCAAAATAGGGAAAATCATCTTCGACATACGTTTGAAAGGTCATGAGTTTCGAAAGATCATCGCGAACACGTTTCATGAACTTCTTCGATAAATCCTTGAGATCGGAGGTACTCACATCATCCATCTTGTTTAGATGAACGGCGACAAACACATCATATTCGTAAAGGGATACTTCATTTTTCAACGTTTCCGATGCCCGGTTAAAATACGTCTCTCCAATATCGGCAAATTCACCTCGGACAATGTTCTGATTGATAATGTCTGTGAATTTATCAAAATCAAAACGTTTCGGCAGAATCATAATATGGTAGTTATACTCCTCGTTAGCCAAAAACTCTGCCGTACGTTCGACATATCGTTGAAAATCAACGTCACTATTTAAACGGATGTATTCTTCATGCAGCTTATAAAAAGCCCACACTTGCTTCTGCTTATTGAAGGCCATGTTTTTATAACGATATTCAATTGGAAACTCGAGTACCTTCTTGTCCATTTTGAGTCACCTTCTTTTCGACAACAAAGGGTTCAAAAATTAACGGCCGGTTTATTTGATCTTCCGCTACATCAATGAAATGTTCATACATCTTGTGCCGGTTTCGATAATAATCGATTCGATCACGGACAAAAGCGAAGAAACCTTTGTTGTCATACTTGAGATTAAAAACGACAAATGTAATGACGCCAGGAATAACCGTAATGAGAATCAGCCAGTTTTTAGCAACAAAACCGACAAGATTGGAATCGGTTTGAATCCCCACCACAAGGAAAGCAATAACCAACAGAGCTGCTAAAATGGCGGAAAAAATCATTTTTCGTACTTCTAGACCGTTCGCAAACTCGACCTGGCCAATACGGTAAATTTTGATGGGATATTTATACTCTGATGTGAAGTTCTCTCCTTTTGTTTTCAAAAACGACCCCTCCCTATCAGGAAAATACGTTGTCCCTTATCTGAAGATCGTATCCCCGATTGTACGGGCTAAATGCTGGAATTGGGGTCCGAAGAACACGACGATCAAACACATGATACCCAGGGTTAATCCGCTCCAAAACTGCCCCCAATCTTGCCGCGTATAAGCAATCAACGCACGAATAACCATGATTAATAGAATTAAAAAACCAATTTGCGAGATGAGATTGGTCGTAATGGCTTCCAAATTGACATTCATGAATCAACACACTCCTTATTGAATGGATTCTACAAAATACTTGTTGTTATCTTGATTGGCTTTGGATAACTTTAAATCATACGAATAAAGATTTGTTAAGGAAGTTTCTCGATCCGTATAGCGGACATGAACAATCACCTGATAATCGTTTCCAGTTGTCACGACCTGCTGGATGTTTAAGGATTGGAAAACCTGGTTTGAAAGACCATAATCTACTTTAGCCATAAACGGTAATTTATCATCACTCATGCCATAAGAAGTAAAAAACTTTTCTAAAAAGAGCTGGATCTCCTTTTGTTCGGTTGACGTGATCGGATCACCTTGTAACTCTTCTTTTTTACCTTCGATATTGGATCGTAAATCTTCCTTGACTAAACGAGGGTAATCATAGACGGCATACCCTTTCCCATCGGTCATAACGGGTACGGCTACTTCGACAGTATTCGCCACGACTTTGGGTTGCGTTTCTTTCTTGGCCTTTTTATCCTTTTCGTTTTTAGGTTTCTCACCGTTTTCAACTTCTTCGGTAATTTCGTAGGTGATTTGATAATGAAGCTTGGCTTTCTTTGCACTTAGTCGTTCTGTCTTCAGATAGCGGAGATCCTTGACCGACCGATTCCCCGAAAAATCTTCTGTTTGTAACCCGGTGGTATCAAACCCCTGAACCAGATAACGGGATAATACATCAAGTCGCTCTTTCCGTTCTTTATCATCTTTTGGAATAAAAAAATACTGCCTTAAGAAATCCATGCCAAAAGCAGCGACAGCATCTGAACGAATCATATCAGCTTTACTTACATCCCCCAAACGTTCCTCAAGGGATTCCTCCTGTGCCTTTACCGAATCCCGGATGGCCTGGTATTTACTAAAAAAGATGATATTAAAAAGAAGTGATAGTGCAATGACAGAAAAGAATAGAAAACTTGCGACCCGGGTTGCTTTTTTACGTGAAAAAGAGATGCGTCGATTATAAAAGGGTTTCTTCTTTTCTTTGTTTTTTGGCTTTCCTTCTTTTGGTGATGCCCCTTTCTTTTGAAAAAGCTTTGGCAATTTCATTCAACCACTCCTTATAAAACTCAAAAACCTTTTAGTGGATGACGAACGTAAATGATTTCAGGTTTCATCCACTTCTTCCCGGCTTTTCTATCAAAGATAAATTGACCTGTTCTGAGCTGCCGGATTTCATCTGGTTTAATATGATATTTTCGGACTTCGCGGACAGTGCCCTGTCCAGCTTTTTGGTCGATACGCTTCAAACGGCCTTCCTGTTTCTCGGTTTGGACGGTTAAATCAATATCTTTATAGGTTCCTAATGTATTCGCCCAGGCTTCAACTTCATCCGGATGATTCGTCTGTCCGATCCCGTACGTATTTGTATTGGCCACAACCTGTTTCGCGAGGATCGGATCTACCGTTTCTAAGTCCGCTAACGTTTGAGTGGCGATGATACAATGAAATCCCCCAGAACGCGACTTATTGATGGTATCGACGATCTTGTCGTTGGCATAGACGGAAAACTCATCATAAATCGCTAAAAACGGCTCATCTTTCATCTTTTTCCGATTCCGATAGGATACAAGATAGTTAATATCGAGTATCAAGAATCGAGCGATTACCTTAATGAATTTGTCATAAATCAAACCGTCAAAGCTGACAAATAAAGCTTCTTTCTCTTCACTGATTCTGATTAAATCCAAACCATCTTCGGTTTCTTTGAATAGAAAACCTAACTCACCGTCAAGTAAAAGATGAATTTGCGTTCGAACCGAGGATGCATTCGAAAACAAATACATTTCCCCCTCCTGACCGTTTTTGTATCGTTGAAACAAACGATGATGATGCTTTTCTGCACGTTCGCTTCGTACTTTCCGTAAACGTGGTCGAACGGATTGGGGGGCAGGTGCAGCTTCCTTTTGTTGTTGTTCCTTATGACCATCTGGTGTCGATTCGTTATCGAAATAAGAGCCAAATGAAAATTCTTCTTCGGAAAGGAGTTCATCTATGTTAGGTTTAGGGCCCTCTTCAGAAGGAACATATGGCTCCTCATCTTGAGACTCGTTAGGGGAAATCCCCTCTTCTTTTTCAACCAGATCTTGATTGAGTACTTTCTTCACTTCATTTGGATCTAAAAACCGTGCAAATGTCCAAAGATCCCGTTTGAAACCATAATCGTCGATAAATTGAATCAGCGCTTGTACAAGGGATAGAGAAATTTCGGTATAGTAGGTGGATTCCGTTTCGATAAGTTGTTCCAACTTATCTCGAATGACCGTAGCATTCCCATGTTTTAAGGGATTGTACGTAACGTGACTCTGATCCGAAAAAACGATGACTTCTTTTCCATACTGATGACAAAGCGTCTGTACATCTTCAATGCTTTCGCTTGAACCTTTCCCATCGATAAAAATAAATGGATAATGCTTTATAAGGGCATACTCGATATAGTTCAATAAAAGAACGGTCTTTCCTCCGCCTGTCGTGGCCGGAAGGAACATATGCTGATTAATCTCTTTAAAATCTTGATAATAGGGCTGGCCGTCTTCGTTTATCCCTAATAACAGCTGATCGATCACCTTCTGGCTACGCCATTTCTTTTGGACCCGCTCATTGATCTTAAAGCGATTTTGATAGACCTTTTCATATGTTGGACCTTCTTTAAATCGCTCCCGTGCTTTCTCTTTTGAGTTTACACGCTTCGACCGCTGGTACTCTGTAAAGACGTGTAAACCATAGGATAGGACGAGCCCCCCGCTTACATACAATACATAAGAGGATCCAACCAATGGAAAAGTTGATCCCGTCAACTCCATTAACCAATTCCAATCAAATGGCAAGGTCCCATACAGCCCAAGATAACTCTCATAGCGATACGAAACAGTAAAACCGAAAACCACCAACCCGAGTATCGAGAAAATCAAATGGATATTCGGCTTTTTAAGGAGTCGAAAAATAATGAAAAGGGGGATGGAAAATACAAAAACCGGAAAGATCACCAGCGCTCCCAATAGGAACCCAGCCCCCATAGCTAGTTCTTGACTGACTTCACTGTTGCTCTTTCCGTCCTTATTCATTGGTTTTTGCCCCTGCCAAAACTATATCGATTAAATCCAACTGCAGCATATCAGGCGAAAATCCTTCCCGTTTTGCATGTGTCGCGACTGTTTTTTGAATGTGGCGGTCTTCACAGACGTATCGCACCAAGCGGTATTGCCCGTTAAGGATTTCATCACGATACCGTAATAATTTTTCTTCATACCTTTTAGATGACTTTTGAGTCAATTCAACCTCAAGGGCGATCTTTTTGCCATCTTCCCACACGATCCCATCTGGAACACGATCGGCAACCTTCTGTAACTTCATGGAATTCTTTCGATCGGCATCGGAAAAATTATCCGTAATAAATCGACTGCGCAACTCCCGTTCCGTCATGAAATCAAAGGACACGTTTCGTGAATGTGCCATATCCAAAAAGGCTAACAAACAGTCATTCATCGATAACTGATGTTGCAATTGCTTATAGTTCACTCTTGAAAAAGGGGTCAAATCACTCCCTAAATAATGAACCCCTCTCGGCCGGATATAGAGTAATAAATGATAGCCAATTTTTTCTTCCGCGATTAAACCTAAATTCAATAAGATTTTTTTTGTGCTATAAACCGTGACATAGGACATCTCTTCTTTTAGAAAGTGGATTAATTGGGTTGAGGTGATCACACCAAAACGGTCGATGCTTTTTAAAACACTGGATTGTTTTTTTGTTAAAAGTTTCAAAATATTCCCCCTTTAACAATATCCCCCCACAGTATAAAACATGGAAAATGGGAAAAGAACAAAAAAGGTCGATTTAAGTCACCAAATGACACATACTTCCTATATTGCTTAAAAAACTCTTAAAACTTTTCTCCTATAAAGGGAAACCATGGAAGTTGGGAATAGATGAATCCTTGATGTAGCAGGAAAGAAAAAAGAGCGTTATGTTCTGAAGGAATGAATATCGATGTCCTTGTTTATAGCCCTTTGAATGAACAAATGGACTTAAGGGAGAGAGTTATAAACAGATATAGTAGCAAATAAATGCGTAAGGAGCGATTGGGATGTACTTGGAACCAGAAGATTGGCAAGTAAATCGTACACTTTCTATTATCGCAGGAAAATGGAAGCCGATCATTTTACTGTATCTAATGGAACGAGGAACCATGAGGTATAGCGAAATAAAGAACATTCTACCAAGAATAACACCCAAGATCCTTACAAATCAACTGCGCGAACTAGAAAAAGAGGGATTGATCAAACGTGCGGTCTATCCCCAGGTACCACCAAAAGCAGAGGATTCGATAACGGATTATGGCAGTACGCTGAAACCCATATTGGATGCTATGCATGAATGGGGGTCCGAACACCAAAACCGAAAAGGATATAGAGAAGACGGAATACATACCTCTCTAAATTCCTGGCAATTTTCATCCTTCCGGTATGAATATCAAAGTATCCCCTTCCTTAAAACCAATTTAATCGGAAGGGGATTGTTAGGTGTATAAATGAGTTAAATAACTTAATAGGGAAAAAGATTTGCCTAGTTGTTTTCACCTTTCCCCTCTTTTTGAGCTTCTTCAATAAGAAAGGATTTTTCCTCCTGATAAGCAGCCAATTCCAGCACCGTTTGATTGTATGCCTGCCTTTCCCGATTGATATCGCCACGATCGGTTCGAAACCCCTTTTGTTCGAGCTGGTGAGCAATATAGCCCAAATGAATGGTAGGAAGGATTTCAAGCGCTCTGTCTTGATAAGATTGATGGGTGATTCGGTCCTGGATTCCCTTTTGTTTAAGTGCTTCATTCACATAATCCGTCCATGTTTTCCGCCAGTGTTGAAGCATCGAACGATGATTCCACTCCCGATTCTTCTTTCCAAAACCATCTTTTGTAATGGTTCGTGTCGTTAACATAATATGGGCATGAGGATTATGGATCGCATCCCGGTGAATGGCCATGTCTGCAATCATACCTCTTTTAACACACTCGTTTTCCACGAACCTTTCAATTAATTTTCGTTGATCCGATTCATCCAGTTCAATCGGAAGGGCAACATTGAATTCTCTTGCAAGTTGAGCATCTTTTCTTTTTTCGATTTGTTCCACTTCATTCCATAAATGCTGACGATTCTTCACCCATTTGGGGGCATGGGCAGGTGTAAGAATCATGGTTTCCGGCTTGACCTCACGTGGATAAAATTTTGTTTCTCCAGTTAAAGTTTCGGTTAGAGCTTCACCTGAACGATAACTCGCTGCAGCGACGGAGGACTGTCCTTTCGCTCTTGAAAGAATCTGCACAGAAAAATGATAGATTGCCATTCTCCCACAACTCCTTAAATAATTTTACA
Source organism: Alkalihalobacillus sp. TS-13 (assembly GCF_019720915.1). GTDB lineage: Bacteria > Bacillota > Bacilli > Bacillales > Fictibacillaceae > Pseudalkalibacillus. The sequence goes on along the minus strand of NZ_JAHKSI010000006.1, from coordinate 35,958 downwards.
GATTAAAAGGTGTGCAAACCAATGAAATGATCACAAAAAACAGGAATGAAAACATTAATTTATATTCAATGTATAAGTGCGCCCTCTTCTATTATTAGTCAGGATTATATCTTAACACGACATAAAAATCTAGTTTGTTATGGTAATATGCCAGAAAAGGACTAGAAGGAGGACAATCCAATGAGCGGGAAAACAAATCAAGAACGGATTGAAGAAATTGAACAAAAAATAAACCAACTGAAAGTAAAGAAGACACAAATAGAAAACCGGGAACGGGAAAGAAAGAAAAAGGCAAGAACAAAACGGTTGATTCAAATTGGAATCATTTTTGAAAAACACTTTGGTATAACCGATGAAGTAGAAGCGGAAAAAATGGCATGGGCCTTCAAACAAACCATCAATAAAGATCGTTTCCGGATAAAAGACATAGATCTTATTAGATCAAGAGAACGAAATGAAGCCGTGTATACAACCATAGAAACAAATAGGGGAGGGGAGCATTCTTAATCGTAAAGGATAACTCGGCAAGTTATTAGGGGTTTGGGGGCATAGCCCCCAAAAAGAACAGTATGAGCGTCAGCGAATTCCGATTTAGCCGACAATCCAGTACGCTGCATTCGAAAATATGGAAGAAAAAAGACCCAAAAGTGAGTTTAGGGGAGGGAGGCCCAGTAAGGGCCAGGCCTTACTGGGGAGATTCAGTCGATCCCTCGGTTCTGTCGTCCTCCCTACTTACAGCCGTCCAGCATAGGATTCAGCGACCGAAATGCTGGCGTTGATGGTACCTTGAATGCCGATGATGCTTTGTTCGGCTTCGGCTAGCATGCCGTTTACGGTCAAAATCTCTTCCTGCGTATTGCCCTGGGTCGCGTTCGATAAGGTCTGTTGAGCTTCCTCTAAAGACAAGATTGCCTGCTGCAAGGCTGCAATACCTTCACTTGCCTTCTGCACAGCCCGTGCAATCCCGTTGCGCACTTCTTCGACACTTCCCATTGTTGCTAACCCTCCACTTTGGGGGGTCCGAACTCCTGAATCTTCAGGAGTGGGGACATCACATCCAGATTCTTGCGGTAGGTCCTTGGTCCCGTTTGGATAACGAATCATTTCCTCACCCAGCGGGTCTCCCTCATATGGACGAAATCCAAACGATTGATACCATTTTTTAAGTCGAGAGAAGTCACTGCCGAATGAACCGCTAGGCATAAGCCTAATTGTGTCCCCGTGGGCATCCGCCTGCTCGCATAGTGCTTGCATTACCTGGGTTCCAGTACCCTTATTAGGCCGGGAAACCCTAATGAACTGAAGAAAAACAATCCCGTCTCTGTTACGGTCTACGAAGAGTTCTAGGCCGCTGTGTGCGTCGCTTTGTTCCCGCATAAACAGTTCGATCCAATCAGACAAACCCTAACCCTTTCGATGGTGTCCAATATTTTCAGGGTCATTCTATCCGCCTCTAGCGATAAACACAAGGTCCCGAACGCAATAATGGTGAACCACACAATCACACGCTTTCCCTTCCATGCCGTTTCTTTACCCCTCGTAAACGCAGAACCTCTCCCACTCCCCCATAAGCAACTGGCACCAGGACAGGCGAGCACAGACAAACAGGATCATATCGGATCAGGCCGGAGACGTCACGTTATACACTACGAAAATGGGCCACATCTGTCTGTTTATCTCCTAAACCGAAACCATGCCAAGGCAACACGTATCGACAATACCACAAGGGGGGGGCGGGGGAGTATCCCCCAAACCATACTGCATGAGCGTCAGCGAATGCCTTATTCCTTCTCACTAGCTGAACAATATTTACTTTATTTGATGCAAGCGAATGGAGTGTAATGCAGCTCACACCAGAAACACTAGTATAACCAACTGTCAAAGGGTAGAGTGGATGTTATTCGAGAGAAACCAGGAAAGGGTTGCCATGAAGGGCCGTGTTATCGTCGACCTGTCCAACGGGTCGGCTACGATCATCAATGACAATGGGAAACATGAAGGTACCTTTTCAGGTGTCACTCGCCGGGGAACGGAAGCGGCCATCACTCGCGATGGGTGGCGATTCGTACCCGGTTCTAAGTGGGCATTGACCAGTCCACCTGATGGGTTTTGGCGAAAGGTCGTAAAAGAGTAACATCGGTCACCTTTCACCCCCGTACCGCTGAAAGTACGGGGTGAAGATCCACCTTCACTATCCTTTTCCAGTGGACTTGTCGGCAAAAGTGAATGTGTACCATTCCATTGTATTGTGTTCATCCACCTTTCCCGGGACAGGTGAGCACTGATCCGACGGAACCATACCTTACTATATCGGGGACGTTGCGTAACCACCTCCGGAACACGACCATCCTTTTCTGTGAAAAAACGGGGGTTTGGGGGCATAACCCCCAAAAGGAACTACATTTGCGCTAGCAAATGCCTTATTCCTCCAGGGGATGGATTAAAAAATAAAGACAGATGTCCCCGACGGTCCAATGACCATTCGCGGACGTCTGTCTCATGGTTTATTTCCGACGACAGGAATCACCATGTTTACGAAAACAATTCTCACAAAACGATTTTTTGCACGTTGAACAGATGTTGACAACCGAAACATGCTCTTGATCGCAAGTCGTATTATCACAAATCAATCGTTCAACATCGAAAAAATGAATCTCTTCCATACACCCCTACCCTATAAAGTAAAGAAAGATACGGATCCGTCCCGGTCCTCTAATCCACAGGTTACACGGATGATCTCTGCTTCCGCATCATTCGAACGGATGGAAATGTTGATTATGGATCTTCAGGCATTCATTGCTGCAAAATTCAGCTGAGATCAATTTCCTGTCCCCCTCCTCTATCGCCTTTTTACACACTTGACATGTGAACTCTGGCTTTCCTGCGAACGGGTGAGCAACTCGTCCACCCCCACACAACTCTTTTGGCATCACTGAGAATTCTTCTTCCTTTTCAACTCCGGTGATCATCTCGTAAGGACACCCTTGAGATTAGTCAAAGGCATCCCTCCACACAACCCCTGAGTGACGGAGGTCACCTGCCCCCATACGCAGCGGAGAACAACGGTCCTATTCCGTGCGACCGCTCCTCAACCACGATAAGGCGAAACCGCTTCATCATGAAGGACACCCTTCACCGAGTTTTGGCATTACGCAACCCACGACGATAAGCGACCACACTCCATGTAAAACGTGGGGGTTTGGGGGCAAAGCCCCCAAAAGGACCTTATTTGCGATAGCAAATTCCTTTCCCACTCAAAGTTTGGATCAATGTATTGAATAATAAGACCGAATCCCCCCAAATGGCCTGATGACCAATTGGGGGGATTTAGGTTATTTACCTAGCATGTACAATTTACACCACATCCAAAACTACAACGCTGACGACCACAACCGGAACAAGCAAATAGAACATGACCCCCATCAGGTGAATTTGGGCATTCCACCATTTCAATCTGTGGAATGACACGGGGCAAAAATTCCAACACCTCAACAGACAAATGAACCCTCCATAGCAACCAACATTACTTAATCATCATCGGTGAGGCTATCCAGATCCTCAAGGGATCCTTTACACTTTTTACAAGGCGTACCATCGTGATTATACCCCGTCCCTTCGCAATTTCCACACCTTGGTCCGGGGATCGTTGCCAATTCAAATCCCTTCCTCTCTGCCTGCCCCTGCGAACACCAAAAGTCTAGCACCCTGCCCTGCCGTGTACAACACTGGCTAGTGTGACCTGAACCACACCGCTGATTTGCATATGCAAACGGTCAAGATCGACCCCAAACATGGTGAGCGAGGTCACAAAGGGTTGTGTCCGTCAATGGAACAGACTACAGTAAGGGGTGTCGGAAAACAGTCGAGCAAGTGAGGAAACAAGAGCCATGCGAAACCTGGTTGTCATCCTGATGGTTTTTTTTACCTTCACCCTGATCGGGTGTGGTAGAAACGAGCTCGGCATCAACCTAGAGAAGATGGAAACCGCTGTGGTCGATAAGGCCATGCTAGACCACGGTGTCAAGAAAGGAAAGTACACACGATCGGACATTGGAATTGTCTCCATCTGCAAGGTTGTTCGTAAGACACCCACGAAAGTGCCTCAGCATTATATTGTGCACTGGCAGACATCAGATGGTCAGGAGTGGGATATGGAAACAATGATCATGGAAGTCTATAACGTCAGAAACGGAGAAACTGAATACATTCCAGACGGGCATAGCGATTACTATATTAAGACAAATGAATGTATCTACTATTGAACAGACACCCCCTGTCATGAGTGAATCAGACACAGGGGGTGTTGTTCCTATTGATAACCAATTTTTTCGATTTATATATTAAACGTCGAGCCACATACGGACAGTAAATCTCAAAACGGAGTTTGCTCCTCTTCCATAGCCTCTTTTTTCTTTCTCATCACCCCCATGCATTCCAGAGCTTAAGGCTGTACAGGAATCATGGCATAACATCAAAAAGAAAGATTTCCTTTTTAAAACAACTGGCACCGGGACAGGCAACCACCGACCAAACAAAACATTTAAGATCAAGTCGGGGACGTTAAGTAACCCACTACGGAAACCGACCACACCTGTCTGTTCATCTCCCAAATCAACCACCATACTAAAGCGACACGGTCAATAACGCCGGGGGGTTGGGGGCATAGCCCCCAAAAAGAACTGGATGAGCGTCAGCGAATTCCGAGCCTTCCAGGTTCAATTCGGCCTAATCGAACATTTCATACCTAACGAACCCCGTACACCATTGCTCCGGGGTTTGGGGCGGAGCCCCAAAATATAGAAATAATACTATTTGCAGGTGCAAATGCTTCAGATTCAAGAAAAACCCTGCCGGTTATTACCGGCAGGGTTTCAAATTACTTATCGTTTTTACTTTTTTTCCGAACGATCTTGGGCTTCCTTATGACGAGGAAATTGTTGTGTCGGTATCTTATCCTTGGAATGTTTTGGAGTACGCCCAGAATTTGGGGGTGTTGTCTTTTTGGATCGATCAGCATGCTTAGCCATTGTTTTATACCTTTCGCGATCACCGGTTCGCACCTCTTGCGAACACCTCTAAGATTAGTTGAATCTTTCCACCCATGCAAGCCGTTAGTGTGTGAGTTAACTCACACGTTAATCGGTTTCGTTCCGAAGGCATAGCCGTTGTGACAAGGCTCACAACCCGCCCCTCCCTGCTCCATGCGCTCTTTGATACTGGCACCGAAGCAGGTGACCACCATCCAAACGGAACCATATCTGGTCAAATCGAGGAGGTGACGTAACCCCCTATGCAAAGCAACCACACTGATCTCTACATCTCCCAAACCGAGCACTTTGCCAGAGCGACATAACTAGCAACGCCAGGGGGTTTGGGGCTTGCCCCAAAAAAATACAGCATGAGCGTCAGCGAATGCCGATTCGCCCAGACCCGGACTAATCAGGCGCAATCTCCGTCGTTGAAAAATTATTTACCTGTGCCTTGTAGGTTTCGACGTAAGATGATGCAAAGAATTCGATAATAATTGAACATTGTTTCTACCTCGATCAAATAACCTAAATCCTTACGGATTCAAACTTAAACTTTGAGGGCGGGAGGCCCGGCACTTACCGGACCTCCCGTGAAAATCAGTCGATACCCCTGACGACGGTGACACCGTCGTCCTTCTCGTGGTCCTTCTCCGGATCCATCGTTCTCCTTTCCCATCCGCTCCCTTAGCGGATAGACAGACTCTAGCACCCTGATCGAAGCTGTTACAACCATACACCCTGTGACCTAACTCACCTTTTAGAGACTGGTGTAGCTATGGGGGATGGTGTAGATTGGTCACCGTTACAACGAAAGAAGGTGTGATGACACTACCCGCCATCGGTCCCCGAGATACCCTTCTTTGCACCCATTGCAAAGAAAGGAACGGCACAATGCGTTGTTGTAATAAGGTATTGTGTCCAGGGTGCCTCCGCCAACACATACAATACTGCGAAAAATAGGGATGATGAAAATGGGCGATGAAATCCGTTTTCCGGATGTCGAGAGGTTAATCTGCGATGGATGTCAAAAAGAAGTAACGGTAGTGAACTTCTGTACATGCAGCGGTTCCTACTGCCAGTCATGTATGAGCAAGCATAATCACAAATAAGAAAACTAACCTTTGGGAAATGGAGAATTGGAAATGGGAAAAACCTGCAACTTGTGTGGCAAGGATGAAAAAGATCGAGTCATCATCTACTGTAAAAAGTGCAACATCCATTACTGCAAACTGACAAAGTCTCCAACGGGTGGTTGTGTCAATGATCACCGTGATATTCACTACGGTAATCCTGGAAGGGGAGTCGGACCGAATCGGATTCGGTAAGATGTGATCCATTCTCACCCAATCCCTTTATCGTTACGCGCGGTAGAGGGATTGGGTTTTGCCTCTACCAAACACGATTCGTAAAGGGAATTTATGACTCATTGCCGGTATAACAAAAACTGTAAAATACCCCCTAAAGATTAGTGCATGACTCTTCCCCGCACAATGGATAACAACGTAAGTTATATCACGCCTACTAGCCGTTTCATACTGCTGTCAGATGCACAAACCATCCCCATTACGGCACCGGTACAGGTGCCCTCCAACCAAAGGGACCATACCTCTCCAAGTTGGGGACGTGACGCAACCACCTACGACAAGCAACCACACTGATCTCTACATCTCCTAAACCGACCACTTTTCCATGCCGACATAACCAGCAACGCCAGGGGGTTTGGGGGCTTAGCCCCCAAAAAAGGCAGCATGAGCGTCAGCGAATGCCGATTTGCGCGCCAGATGGTGATGTGAGATTTGTCATAACTATAAGGGACGAATGCAGCGAGGAAACGTGCTAAGCTGTTAGAAGTCGCCAAGAAAGGATTAATCGTGCTAGATATAACATACGCCGAACGTCAAAGGATCGGACGGCGACTCTCCCTTTGGGAAGGGCCGATCGCTGCGGCCTTCTCTTTCCTGTTTGGTCTGAACGGCCTATCTCCAACTAATACGTTTTCTAATTGGTTGCTGTTCCTCGGTTTCGGACCATTTTTGGTGGCGGTCATTCCCGCTATTCCACAATTATTCAGCGCCCTGAACATTTTCGGACCGATTGTATTGCATCGGTTCAAGAATCGGGCGAAGGCAGTTTTCTGGGTTTCCATGTTCTACCGGGGGACATGGTTGCTCGCAATGAGCATCCCACTCCTGTTTCCCCCTTCCATCGGGCGTCCGGTTTATGCGATTCTCTTTATCGTTGTTGCATTGGGAGCAACTCTTTATAACATCTTTTTTCTATCCCTGCATTATGACTACGTTCCTCAGGGTAAGGATGGGGGGCGATACGTCGGGAAGCGTAGCACATTTCAGCGTCTCGCCGGTGTCGGAGTTCTGGGGATTACAGCAATCGCTTTTCAGTTTGCCAGCAGTGACCGGACGGCTTATCTGATTTTGGTCCTAATTGGACTGGCCCTCTTTATCGTGGACATGTTTTTTCAATGGAAGATGCCTGATCTTCCATTGAAGCCATCCGGTGAAACTGATATCCGGGGGATGATTTCCGTCCCGTTTCGGGATCGGTATTTCCGCCGATCACTTACATATTTAAGTGTAATGCTCCTGATTCAGATTGCCGCAACGTCCATGTTTGGGTATGTGATTACCAATATATTGGGACTAGAGCCGCTTTCGATCTGGCTTGTTTTGGTCCAGCTTCTCAGCATGGCGGGCGGGTTTCAAGTCTGGGGGCATCTCTCAACCCTTCATCATGCACGGTCGCTCTGGTCTCCTGTTCATTTCTGCATGGGGATAACCTGCCTGAGCTGGGCTCTCCTGGCGTTCCTTTCCCCTGTCGTTGTGCTCGTGTGGGTGCATCTCCTGTTTGGATTTACCGTTGGCGGATTCGCTCTGCTCGCAAAGTTGTTTGTTATCGAGGAAGCACCACACTCCGAACGTCCTGCCTATTTCGGCGCTTTCTCTCTCGTAACCGGAATCCTTGGCTTTTGTGGTGCTCCGATCGGGGGGGCTTTGTTTAGCCTCAATGGTCCAAAGTGGGTACAGGAATGGGGGATTTTTGCAATGATTGGATTGGTGCTTATGTTGCTGGCATTGTTGGTGGGTCGTTCCATCCTTCACCATTCGATGGGTGGAAAGCATCGGCCTGCTAACCTAAATAACCCTATAACCGTGTCGTACCTTATCAGGAACAATCAAGTTTAACAGGGGTGATATATCCATACAGCCGAAACGGCCTTGTCCTCGGTTTCGTTCCGAAGGCAGGGCCGTTTTATTTATCGGCTTTCGAGGCAGGGGCGTTTATGCCGCGAAAGCCTGATCTTCCCGTTGTTCGCAACATGTTTCCGTGTGAAGGAAGTCACTTATTACCTCTTTGACCAGATAAGACCAACCATGTAAATTCAGTGGTGCAAGCAAAAGGTACCGAGGGGAGTAAAAAGGTCCCCGGGTCCGTTTTCAATGACCCGGGGATTAATCTCTCATCCTTGCTATTTCTTCATTCTTGAACAACCTCATAACCTGCACCGAAGCAAGCGACCATCTACCCAACCGAACTATTGCAATCAAGCCGGGGACGTGACGCAACCACCTACGCAAAGCAACCACACTGATCTGCACATCTCCCAAACCGAGCACTTTGCCAGAGCGACATAACCAGCAACACCGGGGGGTTTGGGGGCTAAGCCCCCAAGAAAAACAACATGAGCGCCAGCGAATTCCTAATGCGCTGACAAATCCGCACAAAACGGACATTTCAGACCCAACGGACCTACTACGTATGCCTCCGGGGTTTGGGGCGGAGCCCCAAAAATCTTTTGTGAATGCAAATTCCATATATAAAAACGATTCCCGCTTTCGCCATTCAAACGAAAACGGGAATCGTTAAGTGTTTAATATGGGGAACACTAACCCATATCTTTATTTACTTAGAGACGGTTGGAGTATTCTTCAGCCTTTAAAATACTTACGTTGATGGTTCCTTGTACTCCTGTAATCGTAGTAACTGCTTCAGCAAGCATACCGTAAGAATGTTGAATCTCTTCTTGGCCACTTCCTTGGGTGGCATTAGCTAGGGCCTGTTGGGCCTCCTCTAGTATTAGAGTAGCTTGCTGCAACCCAGCGATAGCCTCATATGCCTTTTGATTTGCAAGGGTAATACCCGCGCGAACCTCTTCCACACCTGCCACGGTGGTTCCTCCTGTACTCGGTTTACCGTACGACTGTACCTTACCTGATGGGGATTTACCTTGTCTATTGCGTGTCGGTGTGCCCTCGCTCACATCGTTAAATCTCCTTGAGCATAACGAAACATCCAATCTCCATTTGAACGAAACCCGAAACGTTCATACCACTTTTTCAATCGATCAAAATCACTTCCATAATCATCGCTGGGATAGAGTTTCAAATTATCTCCATATTTATCAGCCTGATGGATAAGAGCTTGCATTACCTCTGTCCCCACCCCTTTATGACGGGGCGAAACTTGGATGAGATCAAGGGACACAAATCCATCGGTCTTTCGGGAAAGAGAGATCACTAATCCACTGTACTTATCGCTTTGTTCCCTCATAAATGGTTTAAGCCAGTCAGACAACTCTAATTCCTCTCAACATGTCACATCTTTTTCTTTTCTATCAGAAACATTCTACGTCCTTCATCTTTTGACTTTAACCTCTTAAAATGTAAAATCACCACCTTTTGAAGATGGTTCTTGCATCCTTCACAATACTTTTGGCGGGTATTTACATCAATATATCTTGCTGTATTTTTTTACACTCTTCACAGCGTCATTGAATAGCTGACTCCGACTCACGCCCTTTTTTCCTACCTAGCATGGATTTATCCACCCTTTTTGAATATCCAAAACGGACATGAACAAGATTAACCGATGACTCCCCCTCACACAAGAGAATACTATGTGAGTTAACTCACACATTCACAGCTTGTGTAACCGGAACCTCTTCAGGTAAATTTATAGCTGTCAGTCGAGATCGAGGAGGTCAGTTTAATGGAATGTGCTGCGTGTGGGAAACGAGAAGTAGACAAAGCGTTTATTGCCAAATGTCCAGGATGCGAAAATGTCTATTGCAGGTTCCAAGACAATGCAATTGGCAAAAGAAATTGTTTCCGTATCCATGTTTGCCATCCTCCCGGACCCGGTTCGGGAAAAAACCGGATACGTTAGGTAACCTACCTTCCCCCTCATAACATAAACGGCCCTGTCCTCGGTACGTTCCGAAGACAGGGCCGTTGTAACAAGGCTCAGAAATCGACCTTCCCTACTCCATGCGCTCTTTGATACCGGCACCGAAACAGGCGACCATCTACCCAACCGAACTATTGCAATCAAGCCGGGGACGTGACGCAACCACCTACGGAAAGTAACCACACTGATCTGTACATCTCCCAAACCGAGCACTTTGCCAGAGCGACATAACCAGCAACGCCAGGGGGTTTGGGGGCTTAGCCCTCAAAACAATACAGCATGAGCGTCAGCGAATTCATTATTCCTTACGCTATTTGCATCTGCAAATAGCCAGTATCTAAGAACGGCCCCGGAATAAATTCCGGGGCCGTTCAGATGATCAAATCTTGATCAATCCATTTTCACAACCGTTGTTGGTAATTTTCCGAAACCGTAATGCTTTCTTCAGCCATCATCATGAAATTGGGGAGTTGTTCAATAAGCGAACTCTTCATGTTGCTACTTCTGATGATCTCTTGATCGTTACTTCCCTGGATTACATACATTTCAGCTGCTCGTGCTTCTTCTAGCAAATTTATAGCTTCAGCCAATGCAGCAATTGCGCGACGTGTTGTTTCATTCGCCGACTGTAGGCTTGCACGGATTTCATCAACGTTAGACAATTCATCCTCCAATCGTTTCGCTTTCTTCCCTGCGAACGACTCCAGTCTAGCACCCGGACCAAATCCAATACAAGCTCTGGTTGGTGTGACCTGAGTCATAGACGATCGGAGCTTCGCTGTCACCCGTTTCCCTCACTTTCCTATGCATTTTCTTACGACAGAGAGCAACGGAACCTCTCCCAATCAACCCCATAAGCCACCGGCACCGGGACAGGTGCCCTTCAACCAAAGGGACCATACCTGTTCAAGCCGGGGACGTCACGCAACCACCTACGACAAGCAACCACACTGATCTGTACATCTCCCAAACCGAGCACTTTGCCAGAGCGACATAACCAGCAACGCCGGGGGGTTTGGGGGCTTGCCCCCAATAAGAACAGTATGAGCATCAGCGCATTCCGATTTGAACAACAATCCGCACAAATCGGACACTTCAGACACTACGGACACTCTTCCCGGGGTTGGGGCAGAGCCCCTTAATTTTTTCAGCGGGAAAGACCATTTGCACTTGCAAATACTAAAGACAAAGGAAATCCCCGAACGGCAAAAAACCGTTCGGGGGTTTCCTTCTTATTCGGTAATTATTTTTTAGGTTTCCGAATCATAAAATTCTTTCTTGAAATAAATCCAAAACGTTTATACCATGTTTTTAACTTTTTTAGATCACTACCAAATTCTCCGCTGGGAATAAGTTGAATCGTATCCCCATGTTTATCAGCTTCTTGGATAAGTGATTCCATAACCTTTGTGCCTGTCCCATGATTTTTCTTCGATACCCTTATAAAATTCAGAACAACATAATCTGGTTTTCGGGACAGGAAAAGTTCAAGCCCATCATACTTGTCTGACTGCTCTTTCATGAATGATTGAATCCAGTCAGTCAATGGACTAACCTTTCGTAAGTCTGTTTCAATTACACGCTAAGTCTAGCACGCTTATCATCACAGACTCAACGTGCCACAATGTGACAAGGCTCACAACCCCGACCTTCCCTGCTCCATGCTTCTTTAATACTGGCACCAAAGCAGGCGACCACCATCTAAACAGAACCATACTTGATCAAGTCGGGGACGCCACAACCCCCTACGCAAAGTAGCCACACTGATCTGTACATCTCCCAAACCGAACACTTTACCAGAGCGAGATAACCAGCAACGCCAGGGGGTTTGGGGGCATAGCCCCCAAGAAAGACAGTATGAGCGTCAGCGAATGCCGATTGCGCCGACAATCCACACAAAACGGACATTTCAAGACTAACGCACGTACGTAACACCTCCTGGGGTTTGGGGCAAGCCCCCAATTACAACCACATCCGCTATGACCTGTGTCATATAGTAAGACATCGACTTCAGCCCGTCGCAGGCGTAGAATCTCAAGTGCAAGAGAAAGGCCCCCGCTAGAGGAGAAAAATGCATCACCATCATGATCACAAAGGAAATAAGCGCGGTTTGATCATCGCTTTACTGATCACCAGCGGGATTATAGTTTTACAATTTATCGGCGTCCTGATAACGAACAGCATGGCTCTTTTAGCCGACTCCGCTCATATGCTCAATGATGCATTGTCATTGGTCATAAGCCTAATCGCCATGATTATCGCCACAAAAATGGCATCCGTTAAAATGACCTATGGCTATCATCGATTTGAAATACTGGCGGCCCTGTTTAATGGCATGCTATTGTTCGTTATGGCCGGATTGATTCTGATCGAGGCATACGAACGGGTTTTGCATCCTGCCAGTGTTAACAGTTTGACGATGGTTGTGGTCGCCTTTATCGGATTTGTGGCGAATCTATTGTCAGCTTGGCAGATGAAGAGTCACGGAGATGTTCACAATAATGTGAATCTCCGAAGCGCCTATTTGCACATTTTGGGTGATGCACTGAGTTCGATCGGTGTCATTATTGGTGGAATCCTTATGACCATCACCCAGTGGTACATGGTCGATCCGGTTATCAGTGGTTTTGTCGCCTTGATGATTCTCCGTAGTGGATGGATTGTAGTTAAACCTGCGATTCACATTTTGATGGAAGGCACTCCGTCAACGTTGAATCCAAAGGAAGTGCAACAATCGATCGAAAGCATCACTGGTGTGATTGATGTTCATGATCTTCACATTTGGACGATTACATCAGGCATGGATGTCTTTACGTGTCACCTGCTCGTACAGGACGATCTTGGCAGTCAACAAATCTTGCAGGAAACGCTAAGCAAACTAGAAAAGGAATTTAATATTACACATGCTACCATTCAGGTAGAAACAAAGGGGTGAAATATTCGGAATTGACCTTATAACTTTGATAGAGTGTACCCCCGTCCATTCATAGGATGGGGGTACACGATTGTGAATGGAGACAAAAAACCCACGTAAGGACGAACATGGTGAGCGATGTCACAAAGGGGGAGTATCCTCAACTTCTTAATTGAAAACTAGGTTACATTCGCCTCCCCTTCTCATACGCTTTTTGTCAGGTGATGAACAATACTTTCCAACTCACCCCATAAGCAACCGGTACCGGAACAGGGGACTACCAATCAAACAGAACACCTATTCACCTGGCCGGGACGTCACGCAACCCACTGCGGCAAACGACCCCACCTGTCTGTTCTTCTCACAAACCGAACACATATCAGAGCGACATATTCCGTAACGCCTGGGGGTTTGGGGGCCTAGCCCCCAAAACAAACTGCATGAGCGCCAGCGAATTCCGATTGTCCCAGGAATCTGCACAAACCGAACATGTCAGACCTAACGGACCACCTACGTAGCCCCTTCCGGGGTTTGGGGCGGAGCCCGAAAAAAATTTTTCCGGGCGAGGGGATTTGCAGATGCAAATGGCCAAAGCAAAAGGAAAGCCCCCGGACGCCTATCACTGACCATCCGGAGGCGAAGGTTCTCCCTACCGAGACTTAGATGGTTCCATAGGGAACTCAGGGGCCGGCGGTGGTACCGGAGGCTGATCGCACTTGCAGGACTGTGGACCGCACCACGGGCAATCTTCCATTACTTCTTCCATTACTTTTCCTTTCTATTCCGTCCGCTCCCTGCGAACGATGTAAGTCTAGCACACTTACCGCCTTTGTCTAAACGTGGGTGAGTGTGGCCATGCTCACACCTTCAAGACTTGTGTACTCAGTCTGGTTCAGATAGATTCAAAGTGTCAAGGAGGAACCCTGTAAGAAATCAAGAAAGGAAGAGTCTATGTGTTCGCAGTGTGGTGGAAAGTTAACGGACTCCGGGATCTGTAATTCCTGTGGGAGGTTTGATCCCAACTAGACCCCAGAGAGGAGAGGCCCGAAAAGGGCCTCTCCTCTACATTTTGCACAAACATATTGAAAAGGAATCTAATGGCGCAGGTACCTGATTCAGTGATTACGATAGCCGTCGAAACGGCTAAGTTTCAAGCCAACAAGTTGATATGCGAAATCAAAAATAAGCCTTCTGCGGATCGGACAAAAGCCGATCAAATGTTGTTAGAAGTCTTTGGTGTCACACACGTCAAAGGTTTACACTACTTTGAAGTAATCATGAATCGCTGTCAGGGATGGGAAAATTTAGCGTTAATCGATCATACGATTGATCGTGACGAAATTCAGAAAGTCACAAAGTATGTAACACAATTAATCCGCGATTATGCGCAAATGATGGATTTGTTGGCTTGATTCTTGACGTTCCACACAGTTAAACGACCTGACATCGTCATCCCTCACCTCCTCCATGCCGTTCTCTTTCGCCTGGATAATGAAAGGAACCTCTCACACTCAAGCCCCATACGCCACCGGCACCGGGACAGGTAGCCCACTAACCAACAGGTCCATACCTGATCCGATCGGGACGTACCCTAACCACCTACGGCAACGGCAATCACCCCTCTGTTCTTCTCCCCCAACCAGCCACCCTGCCAGAGCGACATATAAAACAACACCAGGGGGGTTGGGGGTTATCCCCCAATAAAACTAGCATAAGCGTCAGCGAATTCCAATTCTCTCAGGAACATACCGCATAAAACGGACATTTCATGCCAAACGGACCCAGTACGCAACCCCTCGTGGGGTTTGGGGCGTAGCCCCAAAAATTTTTGTGAGCGTGCCGATTTGCAAATGCAAAGGGTGAAGACAAAAAGAAAGCCCTAGGACGGCCGTCACCGACCGTCCTAGGGCTTCTCCTAATCAAATTCCACACCCCCACCTCTTGTGATAAAGCTCACAAGCGACGGGAACAAATCCTAAGCAGCTCGTTTCCGCAGTTCAATCTCCCCATTTTCCCTGTAAAGCACCATTTTATTTCCTGATCGTTTTACGAAACACAGTGACGTTTTGCCCTTTCGATGCTTGCCAACCTTTCCGGGCCGTCGCAATTCTCTCAACCCCTGAACACAAGCGATAACGGTTAGAAGATTAATCGCAAACAATCCGTAAGCCTTCGTGTAGATGTTAAAGATAACCCAGGGAATTTGAGCAAACAAATTCACCCAAAGTCCCGCAATCTTCTTCTTACGCTTCAGTGGGGTACCCGCTTCCCCCACACTGAAATAAAAACCAATTGCGCCGAGAAAACCAAGAATGATGGAGATGAAAGTAACCATCTTTCCTTCCTATCTGTGTTTCCTGATCGCGTGATCCCTAGTCTACCCACCCTCATGCGATAGCGTCAAACCCGAACGGAGTGACGTGCCTCACACCATCAAGCCTTGTGCACGCAATCCTTCTACGCTAAACTCCGTATAAAGATGGCCGACCGAAGCAGGTAACCACACCTGTCTGTTCATCTCCCAAACAAACCACTTTTCCAGAGCGACATAACCAGTAACGCCAGGGGGTTTGGGGGCATAGCCCCCAAGAAAAACAACATGAGCGTCAGCGAATTCCGATTCCGGTGAAAAGAAAATAGGGTAAAAGGTGACTAGGGTCACAGTTATAGTGTGACCCTAGTCACCTTTTTATCCAATTCTACCCCTGAGCAATCGAATGACGAGAGAAATCATACTGAGTTTTACTTTCATTCTTACCCGAATATTGCCGTTCTGAATTTCTGAATCTGTTTGTTCATATTTTTGTTCGTATTTCTCGCGTACTTCCTTTAGAGCATTCTTTTTGTTTTTTGTTGGTTTTTCCTCAGATAGAGGCTCCAGCAATTGGTCGATTCGTTCCTTTACAGGGTTTGCGGGGTGACCAATAAAAATTTTTGTGCAAATATCACCCGCCGGAACCCCAAACCGTTCACCAAGTTTTGCTTGGGTTTCCACCAAATTCATTTGACTTTTTTCGATATCATACAATCCACGTCGTAGATTGGTACCAGAGTTAATCAATTCTATTTCTGCACGCTTTACTTCGAATTCAGCCCTCTTGCGTTCTGCTTTCAGTTTGCTAAGCTCTTCTTTTTTCTTCTGGAAATGGAAACGCATTTGAATGATGATCCAGGTTCCGCCAAGCAAGGAATAAAACATAAGGATCACAATTATTGTGATCTGTGCCCATTCCGGAAGAAATCGAATCACGCTGCCCATCCCCAGTTACGCCTTCCCATGTTCGCTGTGAGTCCAAGTCTAGCCATTTGCACGTACGAAAAACCAGACCCGGGGATGTGACTTTGGACACATTCCCGGGTCTGGTCTTCTTTTCTCTAGCAGGCGTGCCCCTTAAAGATACAAAACCAATCCTTACAAAGCTCGCATTGAGCAATAATGCATTCGCCGTTGTGTTCGCCACCGCATTGTGCTGCCATTCTCTAAATTCCTTTGTGTTCCTATCTCGCTTCTCGGTGTCCCATCCGCTCTCCCTGCGGACATCTCTAAGATTAGTCGAGGACACCCACCCGCGCAACCCCTAAGCGTGTAATGGTGCTCACACTACCATCCACTACCGACGTCAGGGTTAGCCAAAGTGAAAAAGTGATACACGATGAAAGGTGACCTCCTATCGGTTTCGCGCCTTCCCTCCTCCATGCGCTCTTTTCTCCTCCACAAATGTAAACGGAACCTCTCCAACTCAACTAATAAGCAACCGGCACCGAGGCAGGTAACCACCGACCAAACAGAACATGACCTGATCAAGTCGGGACGTAACGCAGCCCATTGCGGCAAACGACCACCACACCTGTCTGTTCATCTCCCCAACGGGTCACCTCACCAGAGCGACATAACCAACAACGCCAGGGGGTTTGGGGGTTATCCCCCAAAAAAGAAAGCATGAGCGAAGCGAATACCGATTCACCGGTAATCCGCCCAAAACGGACATTTCAGACCAGAACGACAGAGTACGCAACCTCTCCGGGGTTTGGGGCGGAGCCCAAAAAATTTTTGTGAGTGAGGGCATTTGCAGATGCAAATGGTAAAGGCAAAAAGAAAACCCCGGACGGTTCCGGCCGTCCGGGGATTCCTTCAAAGACAAACAGACGGACATCCATCCGGTGCCGTGTCCGGGTCCGTGTGCCCGTGGCGAATGGCAGCGATAGCCTCACCAGGGAGGAAACCCCGGTTGGCCCACCTTGCTGCGTCGGTTGCGCTGAACCCTTCTTCCATAAAATCAAGCGCAATCGCCGACGTCGAAAACTGCTGAGCCTGTGCCTTGTAGCTTTCCACGTAATCAGAGACAAAAAATAGCACGATAAGAACGAACAATGTCCCTACCTCTCTCAGATTATCAAACTTCCATCCGCTACCTGCGAACAAGACCAGTCTAGCACGATTACCTATGTTATCACAACGTCGATGAGTGTGAATCAGGTCACACGATGGGGAAAGCACCTTACCAGGGTCACGTGCCCCCTCCCTCCTCCATGCGCTCTTTCTCCCCTTCGGTAACGATAGCTCTTCTATGCTCTTCATAGACAACCGGCACTGAAACAGGCAACCTACCTAACCAACAGGACCATTCCTGATCAAGCCGGGGACGTCACGGAACCACCTACGACAAGCAACCACACTGATCTGTACATCTCCCAAACCGACCACTTTACCAGAGCGACATAACCAGCAACGCCGGGGGGGGGGTTGGGGGTTTCGCCCCCAAAAGAAGATAATATGAGCGTAGCGAATGCCTTATATCACAGCGAATTGGGGCGAAACTCCATAAAATTTTTAAATGAAATAATTGAATGGAACACTTCCCCATAATTCGTAGTGTGGGGAAAGTGTTCCATTCATGTTCAATCAACCTTTATTGGGTTGCATCAGCATCAGATACCTTAATCCTTCCATCCGAATCCAATTCGACATGAAGGTTATTCTTGTTCAGTTCCCTCATGGCTTGCTTCATTTCGTTATATGCCTTGTTCTTCCGCTCTAGTTCCCTTTTATAGTGCTGCTTCCCATTCTGAATAGTTCCATCCTCGAAGAATTCCTTTACCGTGTAATAAACCGAGTGGTTACTTTCCAGCTTTTTAAGAAGCTTACGAATACGCCCTTCTTGAGCCTTTGTAACCGTAAAAGCCACTGACTTCTTAGCACCAGAAAAAGTAAAATTAAGGGTGGTGATAGCAGCCTTCTTTTTATCCATGATTCTTCACTCCTCACCATCCGCATCCCTTGCGGACATCACTAAGATTACCCTTCGGGGGTCCCCGGCGCAAGCTCACTCGGGGTGACATGCGTCACATCAATCCTCCCAAAATGTAACGAGGATCACGAAACCCTCCCTGCTCCATGCGCTCTTTGATACCGGCACCGAAGCAGGCGACCACCATCCAAATGGAACCCTATCTGGTCAAATCGAGGAGTTCACGCAACCACCTACGCAAAGCAACTATACTGATCTGTACATCTCCCAAACCGAGCACGTTGCCAGAGCGACATAACCAACAACGCCAGGGGGTTTGGGGGTTATCCCCCAAAAAAGAAAGCATGAGCGAAGCGAATACCGATTCACCGGTAATCCGCCCAAAACGGACATTTCAGACCAGAGCGACAGAGATACGCAACCTCTCCGGGGTTTGGGGCGGAGCCCAAAAAATTTTTTGGCTATGTAGATGTAAAAAAGCACTCTAATCGAAAACCCCTTTACAAAATCGTAAAGGGGTTTCGACTCTATGTCATTTATTGTGCGCGAGTAATGTGGTACGTCAGTTCCGGAAATGCCCGCAAGTAAGCGGCATCGCCGTTTTTTGCTGGCCTAAGCACTCCCAACTCCATTCCATCCTGCTGAAAGGAAACCTGGACATACCCTCCAATCTCGAAAAAGGTTGGTTCGGTGACATCGATGATGATCTCGCCCTGGTCAGCAAGGTTGGAAAGTGCTGCTTCGAGTTTTTCCTGACACTGAACCGTGATCGCGGTCATTTGCTTACCTCCGTATCTCCTGCTGATAGGTTCAATCGTAGGTGAGGGACGACATGAAGTCAAACGATGGAAGGTGTGAGGTCGATCACACTGAACCGTAAAACCCGTAAGTATGTGACTGTGCTCACCTCTTCCAGGGATTGAAGTCAAGGGATATCCCAGCAAAGTGCGAGGGCGATAACAACATGTCGTGACATCCTTCCTCCATGCGCTCTTTTCCTGCTCGGATGGGTAAATAGAACCTCTCCCATTACCCCCCTAAACAACCTGCACCGGGACAAGGGACCACCGAACTAACAGGACCATACCTGCCAGGTCGGGGACGTCACGTAACCACCTACGGCAATCAACCACACCTGTCTGTTCCTCTTCCAAACCGACCATCATGTCAGCGCGACATAAACAGCAACGCACGGGGGTTTGGGGGTTAGCCCCCCAAAAAAGACAGCATGAGCGTAGCGAATTCCGATTCTCCCAGGGACCATCCGCACCAAACCGGACATTTCAGGCCAAAGTGACCCAGTACATAACCCCTCCGGGGTTTGGGGCAGAGCCCCAAAAAAAATTTTTGGAAAGGGTAAGGATTTACAAATGCAAAGAGTACAGATAAAGGAAAATCCCGGACAGCCGGAGCCGCCCGGGATAGCAAAGTCTAACCATAAGAAACGGTCCGACCATGATCCTTTGCCCATTGCCCAATGTTGTACAGAGCATTCAAAACCGTTTGTGCGTAACCTTCCGGCCTTCCGCATTCAATCATGTTACCTTCCTGAAACGATGGCATCCCTTCATCATAGGGAGCGGTCAAACCGAGTGTAACCCGTCCTAGAAATTCATCTGCACTCATGCTATTACACAAATCATCATCCGGTAAACCCAGAAAATCACCCAAAATCCAGCGTGCATTTGAATTTGCTAAATTGACCTCCAATTCTTAAGGCATCGGATTTTCTGTGATGATCTTGATATGAGCACCAACGTACAAACAGAATTCGGGTTCCTCGCAACCCTCCAACGGGGTTTCGTTCTTCGATCGAGGTCCAATCGGTTCTAGTGCCTTGAGCGCTTTCTGATACGTTTCCAGGATTTCGGCTTTCTCTGCCACTACCGGGCAGTGGCAGGTTACACGGTAACCAATGATAGGACCGTTAGTAGCAAAAAAAGTGACAGACATTTAAACCTCTCTCGAATATCGCCCAATCTCTTGCGAACGATGTAAGTCTAGCAAGGTCCAGTGTGCGACTCAATACTAGTGTGACCCAGCTCGCACATTCCAGTTATATCCAGAGGGATAGAGCGAGCGATAACAACGGGTCGTGACTTTTCCTCCTCCATGCGTTCTTTTCCTGCTTGGATGGTAAACAGAGCCTCTCCCACATTTCCACTACGCAACTGGCACCGAAGCAGGCGACCATCTTGCCAACAGGACATAACCTGATCAAGCCTGGAACGTAACGTCACCACCTACGGAAAACGACCACACCCGTCATTTAATCCCCCCAACCCACCATCATACATAAGCGACACGATTAACAACGCCGAGGGGGTTTGGGGGCATAGCCCCCAAGAAAGACAGCATGAGCGAAGCGAATCCCGCTTGCCGCTGCCGAGCATACCGCTGAAGCCCTGCAATGAAAGAACCGAACGGGGGTGGCCTCCCACACACCCGTTCGGTTCTTGTGTCTAATCTGAATGCTTAACCTCGGCGAGAAAAATACCGTTTCATTCTACGAGGTATGGATTGTTGCTTCTGCAATTCCACCATGCCTTCATTGATACAGGGTATCATTTCACAAATAGCTCGCCGCAACATGGGATCCTTTACATCAGGCAACAATTGCACCAGATGTTCATCCGCCAGATTGCGCATTTCGATCGTTTCCGCGGTCAAAGCCTGATCAATGGTATTCATCACCATGTCTCGAATGGATCCATACGACTTTGACCGCTTTTGCGGCCTCCTCAGTGTAATAAGCTCCAACAACAACAGCAGAAAGGCCATCGCGAGCAAAATAATACGAATTTCCATGACAATCCTTCCTTAACAATCAAGCTTTCAACTGTGCTTCTCCACGTTTTATCAATTGTTGCGCCTGGTGCCGTTGTCCGTCATTGGACTTCGGATGATGCTCAATATAACGGCAATAAACGATCGCTGCCTTTATAAGATGCGGTTCACCTTGACTAAGATACTTCATCACCCAATCAAAAATCTCATTCATCTCCTCATACCCGTCAAGGCGCATATTCTTAATTTCAATAAACAATTTATAAGTACGTACCCCGATCAAGCCAACCACCATAATCCCGAAGAAAAACCACTGAATCATCATGATCCATTCGCTGACCCGTTGTTCGGACACTGTCCATCCTACCCAGGGAGTAAGGATAACACAAGCCCTATCATGTGGCTTCCCTCACACTGTCGGGTGCTTGCGCACATACGCTTTCCGGTGCTAGACTCCACCTAGCAGTTTTCAACAGGAAGCGGACTGACTAACGGTTCCCCGTCCCGGGCTCCCCCGCCCTTTTTTCGTCCGTCCTCCCATCCCCTCATCGTCCCGGAGCGCCGGACGGTCAAGGGGTTGTGGAATACCGCAGCGAAGCGAGGATATGCCGCGAAAGCCCCTTGACCGGGAGAAGCGGAGGGATACACTCGAAAGGGGAGGACGGCGGGGGCGAAGCCCCTTTCAAAAAATCAGCATGAGCGAAGCGAATGCCTTTTAAGCCGAAGGCTTCCAAAAAAACAGCATGCGCGCCAGCGCATTTCCGATTTGCCTGACCCCGACAAATCGGACATTTCAGATCAAAGGAACCAGCTGCGGTACCGGGGTTTGGGGCGGAGCCCCAAAAAATTTGCATCCGCAAATTTGCAGGTGCAAACAGAACAGAAGGGAACCGCCCCGAGCGGGGTCTCTCCCGCCCGGGGCGTGGCTCGCTAGACTAGTTTTTGCCAGTCCCGCGCGGCTTCCTCGGCTTCCGCCCTCCACTGTCGGGACTCCCTGGCGCGGATGACCTTCTTAGGGTAGTCCTCCGAGGTATGCGAAACAACTTGACTGTTTCGCATAACCCCTGTAGGCTTCCCGGCGCGAGTCGTCCTCTTCTTCTTCGCCTTGGGGTTACACCCTCGCCAGCTCTGACCCGTGCCAGCAACGGGCATACGCCGGAAGTGCTCATCAAGCAAGCCGTCAAACACCGAAAGCGCTCCTCTGTTGAATTCTCAAGATTCCCCGTACTTCCGGGGTTCCGATCTCTCCCTCAACCGGACATCTCAAAGATTACCCGATGATGGTCTCAAAGACAATGACGTACATCACATTGCCCCTGTGAAGTACGTCACATCGACAGGTCTTGTACGCACTTCACCTGTGTTCCTAATTCAATTGGCATAATTGTTTTCGAATCACATTTCGATCTGTAATCGTTTCGAGTAACCTATTCCGTTCTTTAATCAACTCGTTTAGCTTCACCATCAATTCGCTTTGATCAATGGACTGAAACAAAACTGAAAGCGACAAAGTGTAAGTCCGTATCCTAACATTTAATAGTTTTAACGGTTTCGCGACTTCACAAAGTTGTTTGTATTCCTGATTCTTTAATACAACCCGGAAACTCTCTTCTTTTTTCATAAGGATTACACCAGATGTAGTTTTCTCAATTCGATATTTTGACATTACCTCACCAATCGGTTATAGGAAGAATCCCCCGAACGGCGGTCCGGGGGATTACATCATGTAAGGTTTTTTAGTCCTCGGCGAACTGCGGGACGGTTTGAAATTTGTTTCAAAATCTCTGCGCGTTGCCGTAGCTTGTCGCGCAAATGCTTACTATCCCATGCCCAGCTAATACGTGGGTACCCGTCTTCCGCCTTGGACTTAATCACTCGAAACACACTAGGTATGTCTCGATTTGAAGTCTTCAACGTCTCCGCAACCTGACAAAGATTCTTATATTCTACAGGCAAGAGGTCACAAATGTGATTCTCTATCTCACGATCAGTGAGCTGATACATTTCGGTTTCGGCATTCCAAGTAATCCGATACAAAGATCGAACTGAATTACGCTTACGCCTATTTTCGGCAAACTTTACTTCGATTGCACCTTTACTAAAATGATCCGGGTCGAGTGTCTTTCCTCGAACTGTCTGAATCCTTCCGCGTTTTGTCCTCTCTGTATTGGCATTATCAAAACATACATTTGCACGTTCTTCCCGCACTTCAATTCCAAAACGTGTTAAATGCCGGTGAAGTTCTGGGAAACTTTCCACGTATTCAAGCGCATTCTTAACGTGCTTTGCCACCAACTTGTGGAAGTCTACTTCAAGCATGTTTAGTGTCTCCACTCTCGAATGATTAAAAGAACCCTCCCCAACCGGGGCACTGCCCAGTTTACCGTCCATAGGTACCTTGTGCAAGCCCAATGTTACCCCAGTCACACCGCCTTGCATTCCACTACTATAGTCCGTTAGACTGATCGCATGATGAACCACAGGAATTCGGAAACGTTGCTTGCGATCGAAGACCAGGGCCTCACCCTTGAACCTTATCCATATGATGGATACGGGACGAACGGCGTAACGTTTATTGTTTCTCCGGATATTCCAGAATGGGCTATCCCCGAACTTATCGAAGAACTTAATAAAACTGCGATGGGAAGCCCAATTTATTACGACAATTGCGGGGATAACCTCCTCCTGACAATTTTGTGATAACACTTACTTGTGACGCTGATCACAGAGTAGCTTCTCACACTTGCATATCTACCCCTCTATGGGGTAGACTCGTCCCTATGAGACGGAACGAAACGAAACGAGGCCAAAGGGTGGGGTTCCCACCCTTTGGCCTGTCCTTGCCTTGGAGGGGGCCGTCTTAGTTTTCTCAAGGCCCCCAGGGCCTTGAGAAAACTAAGGGCGGTTAGGGAAGTCGTGGCCCCCAGGGCCACGCTTCCCTAACCGCCAGGCTCCCGGAAAGGCAAGGACAGGCCAAAAAAATTTTCGGAAATCTCCACGAGCCAAACGTAACACTCAGATCCCAAATAACCCACCTATCGAGCTTGAATAGAAAATACTCCAAATAGGAAGGGAATCCACAGTTATATCTCGAAAGTAGAAAGCGATCTAACAACCAGAAATTCTCTGAATCTTGATCTTCGTTGAATCCTCAATTACACGTAAGACTAGCCTTGTACCCATAGTTTTCCTGACCACCCAGAAATAGTAGTGTTATATATGTCGATTCTGGGTGGTCAGGAAAACTTTTAAGTTATCAATGAAAACGGAAAAGCTGTAAGAGCGTAGTCTTACGTGTAAAAAATCTAAAGCGTATTTAAAGAAATTCCACGATATATTTAAGTTTTTTTTAAACGATATTTTAATGTTTTTTAAGTTTAATATAACAAAAGAAGGGTCATATAAGTTGCGTATGAAAATTAATGTTGTTATATAAGTAGACAACAGCATTCACCATTGTTATTGTTTTTACAAATTATTATTTCAATGTTTTACATTCTTTTTATTGTTTTCGACATTGAACAAACCTTGAAAATACTAGAGTTATAGAGTTATAAAATAACAGAAACAGGGCCAAACATAACAAAAACGGGGTGAAGAATAACAATTTCAGGGGTAAACATAGCAAAAACAGGGTTATTTAGATAACAAAAACAGGGTAAAGAATAACAAATTCAGGGTTTGTATAACTTATTCAGGGCTGCTATAACAAAAACAGGGTGTTTTTATGCAACTTAAGAGGTATTTCCTGACTTTATTCCTATATAAATGGAAAATTACTTCAAACTATAACAACACCAGGAGCCTCCACTTTGTAAGTCTTGTAGGGATATAGCGAAATACTATAACAAAAACAGGGTTACTTCTCGTTTAGGATGAAAGATAACAAAAACAGGGTCTAAAGAGCCCCCTCTGAACTATAACAAAAACAGGGCCTTGTAATATTTATTAGGGTTCGACATAATAGAGTCAGAATAGGTTGATGGAAGGTGGTACCAATTGGCACAAGACCAATACAATCTCATACCGAAGACGAATGCCCTTGTCACCAAAGCGAATGCGCTCGTAGAATCTAATTACAAATTGGGCTTGATTGAACAGAAAATTATCTTGATGTTAGCAAGTAAGATTCAGCCGAGTGATACGGAATTCAAAACATATACCTTAAGTATCAAGGAATTTGTGAAATTATTGGGGATTTCCAGTAAGTCCAAATACGAAGAAGTCCGACAGATTACAATGAAGTTGATGAAAAAAGCGTTTGAAATGCGACTCGAGAATAAGGTCATTCAGGTCAGTTGGTTATCATATGTCGCTTATAATGAGAATGAAGGCACGGTGGATCTTCGTTTTGATCCATTCCTTAAACCATACTTATTGGAATTAAAAAGTCATTTTACAAGCTATCGTCTGGAAAACGTCGTCAAATTGAAAAGTTCCTATTCGATACGAATTTATGAATTATTAAAGCAGTATGAGAAACTAAAAGAACGCACGTTTGATCTTGATCATCTCAGGGATATACTAGGCGTTCAGGATACCTATCCGGTTTATGGTAATTTTAAACAGCGTGTATTGAAACCAGCTCAAAAAGAGATGAAAAAAAAGACGGATCTTTCATTTGATATTGATGAGATTAAGCAAGGCCGAAAAGTGGTTAAGGTTCGTTTCTTGATACAGAGAAATAAGGAGAAAGAAACTGATCGAGGACAACAACTTTCCTTGTTTTCGAATGATCAGGATCAGGAATCCATCGTAGAACCGTTATTGAATAAGCATAGTTTAGATGTACCTCCTTCCCTTCTCGAGCGATGGATGAGTTTCGGCGAAGATCGGGTTTTCAAGGCTCTACAAGTTGCTATCCATAAAGGCAATGTTAAAAATAAAATTGGCTATGTCACCACAATGCTGGAAAAGGGATATGATCAAGTCGAAAATACAAGTGAACCACAACAGGCTTCTGATCATCAAACCTTAGTGCACCACATCTATAATGCAGAGATTAGAGGACGCGGCCTTATTCCAAAATGGATGATCAAAAATACCGTCATTGACTATCTAATGAAGAATGAGGATTACACAAGTGAAGAGGCCCATGCATTTTGGGAAGAAAACGACAGTGCATTTATACATAGTTTTGAGAGAACACTCTAAAGTTGGGTGTTCTTTTTTATGGCCAACACGATGGAAAATTGGATAAATGGAAAAGTGACCCTGGGAAAACTTGTGCTGATAAAAAGAAGTAGGATGTTTCCGAGCAATTAAATAAACTAGTTTAAACTAGTTTATTTAATTTGAATGTGTTATTTGATTTTCACTGATACAAGTTTGCCCCCTGTTTTGGATGCTGCTTGAGCAAACTCGGTCGCTGTCTTTTTGCTGATTCCCTTTTTTGCCATATGGTTAATACACCCTTTCATTGCTGATCTTATCCTCCATTATCGACGAATAAAACAGCTTTTAAACCTCTTGAAAGGGAAATGAAAGATACTTGGATAAGCATTTTTTTGATGTCAGGTGCTAAACACCCTCTCTTCCCCATATACTTATACAAATTTATGGAAAAATGGAAAAGTGACCCTTAGTTAAATGGTGAATCTTAATAAAAACTAGGAAAGAGGGAGACCTATATGGAAAATATCAATCCTTTTTTTTCACAACCAAAACAGAAAGCAAAGGAACCTCTAAAACCATTAAAACAGATCGCATCGACTCAAACTGAACCGAAAAAAAGGAAGACACGATCGGATAAATGTCATGATATTAAGTTTCCAGTTCGGAAAGAAGAGAAAATCCTGCTGCAAATGCATTGCAAACAATTTTCAGCATTATATCAACCAGTAAAACAAACCAAATTTAATACCCTCCTGCTACGTTTTGCCCTGATGCACCCTGACAGGGTGAATTGGGATTTTGATTACCAGGATTCAAAACAATACATGCATACTAAACTATTGGAATCCGAATATGCTGATATTGGCGGTCCCTTTGGATTAGCTATCGAAAAGGGTTTTTCAGAACGGAAGACGGTTACGTGTATGGTAATGTCAGCATTACAGTTTGTAGATCAAGGAGGAAGTTATGGAGAGATCATTAAGCAATTATGACTATTTGAAGCAGCGATTAGCCGGGACCATGAAAAAGAAGAAAAGTATGTTCTCTTTGTTCTTTGAAACGGACTATCGTTATATCGAGATTAACATACCGTATTATGACTACCTCCGTGGAGAGGTTTTGATAAACGATGTCAAAACGATTGCAGATGATGCCCCAGATATTGATCTTGGAAAACTGATCGCCCTCCTTTATGTCCAGTTCCTTTTACAGATTCGAAAGGGTTTCCCTATCAAACAAGTTGGACAATTTTTAAACGGAAAAAAGCTGGAATACATTACACCTGAAAAACAAGAGAGTCGGACAATGGAAGTCATCAGCAATGGGCAAAGTACGTTTTGGGATTATGAAGAGAAGGATCAAGTCACTGAAAATATGAAGTCCGCCTATCTAACAGTCAGAATGAAAAAGGCAGAGATTTATCGAGGAGAAATATTGTTATATGACTTAAAAAACCTTAATGATACATTTGAGATGACCATCGAGGAGATGCTCGCCATCTTATACCTTGATTTTATCCATAAAATAAAAAGTGAAGGTAATAATGAGAAAACAATGAAATCGATCATAAAAAGTGTTAAATGGTATACAGACATTTAGCTATTTTCATCGGAAAATTGTTAAAAGCAATGCAATCAATTAGACGAATCACAAATCTTCGTTTTCCTCTCCTTTTTCTGAGAGATGAAAGGTATTAAAACGGTTGTAAGTACAGAAAAAGCAAGAGTAAAAACAGGTTTCTTCTGTATATACTTACTAAATAGGAACATTTTAAAATAATAAGTGCTGACGATCCACCTATTGTTATATGAAATTGTTTTACAACAAAGTGTTAATCTTAAATATTTTTTTAGATAAAACCCGATAAGGTATTGATTGATTTTGTGTTCAACTAACCTTATCAACCATTGCATTGGGATAGGATTAGATAGAAAGACTAATACCCAGCTTTTTATTGTTTAGGATGAATCTAATGAAAATTTTTTTGTGATTGATAAAGAAAATCAATCCACCAACTATAGTGCTAAAAACTCTTAGTTTTATATATCTCCATAAAAAAGCTGAAACCTAATATTAATTAGGATTCAGCATTTTTCGTTTTCGCTTCAGTTTTTCTAGAACATCGTTTTCTTGTAGTGTGTCCCCTGGGAATTGCTCATTCATTGGTTTGGTTTTCTGCAGATCTCGAGAAGTTGTGTTATTCGAAATATTCTCACCCTGTTTTTGTTGCACTTTGTTTGGTGGGATACGATCACCAGAATCGGTTTGGATAGTGGGTGTTAGGAAGCTCCCATCTCCCTGCTGTTGACCTAACAGTAACTTCAACACATTACGCAAAATGACTTGCCCATGTTCACTTTGCAACAAGTCAACTTCCTGGGGAGAAAAGGTAGTTAAGGGTACTGTTAGTACATGTTCCTCTCCCCGTGCCGTTTGGATATGAGTCGTTTGATATTTAAGTCCATCCTCGATCATTTTTTCTGTTAGTTTATTTCGACTGATCGTAAATCCTTTTTGTTTATAATCAGTAAGGATTTGGTTGAACGATTCACACCAGGAGGCATTAAGAGATGGAGTAAACGTTCTCCCTTTGCCAGGTTCGTATCCTATATTTCCGTACGACAATGTCTACTCCCTCCTTTTAAAACCCGTTGAACTTAAACTGGCTGTTTCTCTAACTGATCCAAAACGTTCGCGATTAAATATGCTTTACTAGTGAAAAAGGCTGCATCCCCTATTTTTTCCGGGAAGATGAATCGGTTGGCCAGGTTGGCAAATTCCACATAACCGAATAACAATCCTCCACCTACTAACACAAACTTCTCTGCATTGGAAGATAACCAGAATTTATTTAATTCGGTCTTTATATCAGCCGCATACAACTTCATCCATTTGGTGACGACGTTCGTTATATCGATGTTCTTTACAAATAACCAGCTCGCTGTAAACTTCACTTTTGAGGGGCTCTTGCCATCAATCATTTCCATTACTCCAGGAATAATCACTTTCCTCATGAATTCTTCTCTGGTTCTATATGGTTGACTGCTCTCCCCTGTCTCTTCCAACATTTGATGCACTTCTTGAAAGGCTTCGATCTGAACGATTTCGTCAAGGATTCCATCGATGAATTTATTGGTACCGATTGGCTTGTTCGTACTCTTATTCTTATCGAAGCCAAGTTCAGTATGAAGGGCCAAATCAAGTGTCCCTGCCCCTAGATCGCCAAGTGCAAAATCGTCCCCGATTTCATCTCCTAATGGCAGTTCTTCAAGTTGTCCATTCTTAATGTCAAAACCTAAAGCAAGTGAACTGGTAACACCTTCGACATGAACGGTTCCTTCATGGATACTGATCGTAACCTTTTTCCCTTCATAAGCTCCATCTAACGCTTCAACGACATGAACTCCCTTAAGCTGCGAGATCACTTTTTCTGAACCGATGTTTTTATACTCTTCTACTGGAAGTCCTCCAGAGTATGGAACGTCTACATCACTCTTTTCTGAACGCCAAGCAGCAATGGCAAGACCAGTTAAAGTGGTTACGATATGTAATTTGTTGTTGAATTTACTTTCGGCCTCAGCGTTCGGCTCTACTTTACCATCTTTATCTTTTGCATACTCCCCTACATAGAAGTAAGCAGTGGTTTCATTAGCCGGCAATGCCTTACTTGCAATTCGGACATGTAAGAGATGTTCTCCAGCAATCTGTTTCATTTTTGACATGTCGGTCACCTTACTGGAAGGTGCGGGTGCAATGATCGTCGGAATGGTGAACGATTCAATATCGCCCTTGTTGTTCAGGAAGCTTACTTTATTGGAGGTATTACCACTATCGGTACCTGTCACAAGTACGTTTTCCTTATACAATGCTTCTAACATGTAAAACACTCCTTATTCAAGATTAGTAATATATGAAAAGCCGTCCTTAATCAGTAGGCCTATTAACCTTGTATTTCTTCTCAAGGTAGCCAAAAAATTCCATTAGTTACCTTCAAGCCTAATGTTTTCCTATATTATTGATACTATCATATGATATTCACCCCGTAAATACAAGTTAAACAAGTTTAGTCCAGACTAGTTTAAACTAGTTTTCTTAGGAGGCAACGTCAATATGAATATTACAATTGAATCAGTTATGGTGGACCATTAATGATTAATGGTTCATCGATGGGGTTTTATAAGTGGTTCCAAGTTTGATGAGAATAAGCGTAGAAGACCAGTAAGTTGTTTCGTCCTTTTGCCCTCACCTCTTTATGCACTACGAATTACAAAAGAAATCAATTCTCCCTCGTAGGTTGGAGTCAAGTATGAATCATTAGTGATGCAGACTGATGGATAGATAGAGTGATCACTAACAACGGTGATGGTGCACTGAGGAACAGTTTTTTATAGAAAGAAAATACCACTGTTCTATTAAAACCAGGTAAGAATGAATGATTGAAACAAGTTTGGTAGATACGTAAACTAATAGATAAAATATAACAAGACCACAAATAAAATATGATTATTAAATGTGACACATCACTTCTCTCCTTGGATCCCCTAATGCTTCACCACTAGGGATGTCATCTTCATAAATGGTAGATTGATAGATTGTTTTTGTACTCATAGTTAATGATCGACAGGACATAGTAGCTCTGTTACTTTGGATACTAGAGTCTTAAAGTATGGATACGCCACTTTATCATAAATTTACATTTTAAATAAAAATTTCACGTACCGTATTAAAAGGAAATATTACTTATCCTTGAAGGATATCCGTAATAAGATAACGAATAATGAATCATGAAGGATTTATGTGTCATTGCTAGTGGACCACTTGTTCTTCAGAGCATACAAATGATGAACCACTTGTGTTTTTGGGTTCTACATGTGGCGTGATGTTTAACATGATTCGGTCCAAATTATATCAACGGTTATACCTCACTAAGGAAGTGTGCTTCACCTATGATACAAATTTAGGAAATGCCAAAAAAGGGCTTTAAGTTGCTAGCTTTGGTGAGCCCACTAATGGTTCACTATATATGCTTTGTAGTTTATTAAATATGTAGCATCGGTGGAGAGGGTTCCACTTGTGGTTAAATAACAGCCATATGTAGTAAACAATTAATAGATTATGGATCACTTGTGAAAAATTTGTTAAGGAGTTTTGATTGTCTTTTTAGTTTATGAGTCATAAGTGGTGAAACATAAATGATGTATTGGCCACTAATGAGGGAGGGTATTATGGAGTACGGAGAACAGAATTTTTATAAAATAAACGAATTTGCCAAGATCATTGGGAAACACTACAATACGGTTGATTTATGGTTTAAACGTTTGGAAGAAAAAGGTCTGCATTACATACAACGAGTTGCAAACGAAAAAGTATATGATGATCTGGATGTAATGATTGGGAAATTTATACTTCAGAAACGTGAGGAAAAGTGGTCCCACGATGCAATCCATGATGAATTAGCATATAATCATGAATTACGACCTTTTCCAGATGGGGAAGAGCCGATAAATGAAGTCTTGGATGTTGAAAAAATTAAACGGCAAATACTTGAAGAAGTACAAGCAGTCACAAAGGAAGCAGCAGCAACTGAATTAAAAGAAATAAAAATGGAGTACAAAAAAAGATTAGAAGAGGTTCAAACAAAATATGAGGAAGTCATGAAGAGACTCCCTGATCCTAATGAATCAAAAGATAGGGAAGTTACAAATATCATTACAAAAAGAAGAATAGAGGCACAGTTGAGACAAGAAGCGTTAAATAAGTGGGAACAACGTCCATTAAATGATCGCTTTATAAAGGTCGGTCTCTTTAGCAAGGCTGAAGATGTAAACAAGAGAGACCGGTTCATTGAAGAGTATATTTCAAATCATTTTGAGGAAAGATTGAAACAGGAATATAGTAATTAAAATTTTAATAGTAGAACTAGCTGGTAGTTTCCTATTCGGATCTACCAGTTTTTTTATGCCATGTGTTCAAGGAGAGAAGGATGGTAGTTCTACATCATTTCCAAATAGATTTGCTTACATTTGAATTAGAGTGTCATTTGTATTTAATAGAATAAAGTATAATGGTAATAAAACAAAATTACTAATAAGAAAGGTGACGACAATCTCCGATTCTCTTTTTTATCAAAATTAGTTTTTTTAATGGAAAGAATTTGGATAAGATAAAGTATAACAATACTTGTTCATACCATACTCTTAACGTTTTTCGCTCCAATCAATTTTAAAGTAATCAAAATGGTTAAAAGGAATTTAACTCGTTTAAAAGTTATAAGGACCCACAATAATGTGAAAACGCGAATCCACCATTTACGTAATGACTTGAAGTACTTTTAGGATTCAAACCGATCAGGAAACCATGTCCCCCAAAAACAAAATATAACAAAAACAGGGTTAGTTCGGATGACAACTTCTCAAGATTTTCAGGAAAGGGAGTCAGTGAATAGGTCCCCAGGGGACACACTAAACGAAGATCTAGATGAAACTGAAACGAACGCAATATGCTAAAGTCTACTTAAATAGGACTTTAGCATATTTTTATTAACTGGAAATTCAAATTATATGAAATTTAAACAGGTTCGTTGTTTAATTAATATGTACCTTTTCTTTATCAGCAAAAAGTTTATGGAAAGAATTTAAACCTACCCTCTATCTTTGGGATAAAAACTATTCCTAGAGATAATCAACCTGATTCGGTTGATCGATATCAACATATGTAGTGTCAAAAAGCAAGGAGTGTGGTGTCACATTTACCTCAAAAAAAGGAAAATTAGAGACGTGTATTATTGGAGTCTAGTCGAGTCTTATCGTTCCGAAGGGAAGGTGAAACAACGCGTCATCCAGTCTCTGGGGAATACTCAAACTGCCCTGATACTCCTCAAGGGGAAAACCAAATATGGACGCTATTATCAACAAATCCAACAATTTGTTTTTGAAACCTATGGACGGCATTATCAAACGAATAACATATACTTCGTCTACACTGGGAGTTTAGCAGAGACTGAAGCCATCAAACGCGTCAAACCAGAACGATTGCTTCTCTCCTACTTTTATTTTCGTCATCAATCGATTTCTGAAGTGGTGAACAAATTGGGATACACCCCCTGTATCATGCTGGATAGTGGGGCGTTTAGTGCGTACACACGTGGAAATAACCTATCACCACTGGATTATATGCACTATATCCAGGAAAATCAGCATTATATAGATCATTACATTAGTCTCGATGTGATCGGGGATTCCGAACTTACATTTCTATACTACGAAATCATACGCTCCAAAGGGTATCATCCTCTTCCTGTTTTTCACTATGGTGATAATGTGAATGTTCTCAAACGATATGTCGAAATGGGAAGTGCGTACATCGCCTTAGGTGGGACGGTTCCTGAACGAGACAAGAGGAAGGTCGCACAGTGGGTGATCAGGTTGCAGACCAAATATCCGGATGTTCGTTTTCATCTGTTAGGAACCAGCTCCGTCAAGGTAATAGAAACGACCAATGTTTACAGTTGTGATAGTTCTACCTGGATCCTGCAGGCAGCGAATGGAAAACCCAGACAGATTAAGGGAAGAAGCCGACAGGCAAAGATAGAACGAGCGATCTATAACATACGAGCCATTCTCCAGCACATCGACAGTTAAATGGTACCGAAATCATAAAAAGGAGGAAAGATTCATGAAGATAGCACTCGTAAGCTGCACCAAATTAAAGGCAAGCCATTCTTGTAATGCCAGAATGATGTATCAACCGTCAACTTTATTTAAAAAAGCGGTTCATTTCATCGAACAGAATAATTATAAAGAATGGTTTATTCTATCTGGAAAACACGGGCTCTTAAAACAACATGATGTAATCGAACCATATGATGTAACCTTAAACCATATGAAAGCATCAGAAAGAAAGACATGGGCACAATCAGTCCTTAAGCAACTGGCATCCTTGGATCTAAACATAACACAGATAGATTTTTATGCCGGGGTTACTTACAGGGAGTACCTGACCCGTGATCTTGAGCAAAAAGGTATCAAATGTAATATCCCCCTTAAGGGAAAAGGTATAGGGGAGCAATTACAATATTTCTCTTACCATACAAAGTAACACAGTATAAAATCGTTACAAATTACGTTACCCCATATTCTGAAGAAGTCTTTTATCATAAAGAAACCCATCCCGATGAAAGATGGATAGGGAAGAGGTCAAAGCCGGTCGTCAATCGATAAACTGATCTTTGAAGAGAAGACGTTAAACAGATTAATACAAGACATTGCCTTTCTTTTTAACTATGGTGTTATTATGAACCCATTTATTAGAAATCTGTATACCATTCAACACTTTAAATAATGGATTTCATTATTTACTGTTATTATTTTCTATGGTTATTTCAATCTTATTCTGATTGAGATCATGTAGTAAAATTTCTCCCCGTTGTTTTAGGGATTTTTTCTTTTTCATTGAATTCTCAGAACACACTTTTACCATCACTGACGACTTCCATTTTTTCGGATTTTGAGCATTAAGGTAACACCATGTTTGGTATTAGTTTATGGAATTGGTGCATTTATTTTGAATAGGAGACGAAAAAGAAGAGGGGTTACGATTAAAAAAGGGGACTTTAACAATAAAGAATTGTAAGAAGTAAATTGAAAAACTTCTTAATGTCAGTAGTAAAGATAAGGATTTGAAAAGAGTTTATAGGGTGAGATTAGGGTTACGGAACACATGGTCGTAAACATTTAATTTAGCTGGTCATGAGCAAGCTGCTTATCAACTTATGAGTGATATACTTGTACAGTAGAAAAGAGTCCGGGACTCTTCTTTATAATACTTTTATGTAGTGCTAAATTCTTTTCCTCTACATAGATTCGTTAAATCCCTGGCAAATACACTTAGGGTATCGGTTAAAATCAAATAACCATCTCGTTAATCAACTAGTTTAAACTAGTTGATTAAACTTTGAAAAGAAATCCTTTGGGTTTATATCGACACATGTATCCCCATGTGCACTATCACTCAAAAATGCTTCTTTATATATTCTTTGGTTCTATCACTACTGTAGTCCTCATTTTTTTAAATTAGATCGATTTGTTGATTATCCAGGTATGAGACCGGAATATTACAGCAGCATCGTTACACGATTTTGCGTATGATTAAATCGAACATAGTTGGGTTTTGGATATGTTTATTAAAATGTTTTTAGATAGGTAACTAAATAGGTTGGTCATGGTTGATGTTTAAACGGGCTACTTTAGAGAGAATCATGCGAGATAATCGTCATCTGTCCTCTTAATGAAGGTAGATTATCCCGTGACAGTTTATGGTTTTTGTGTTGTTTTGGTATGTGTGCGTGGAGTGAGATTGGAGCTGTGGTTTTGTTTTTAAGTTGAGGATGTCGTTTCTGTCTGAGGAAGGGTTATTTTGGGCGGGGGATGTTTCTTTTTCTTTGGGTTTATGTTGGGATGAGGTGGAATTAGGAGAGGGTGGATGGGAATGTATCCGGTTGTTGGTTCTTTCGGTCTTTCTATTGGGTGCCAGCGGCGACGGGGACTCCGCTCCGCGCGGTGGGTTGGAGCACCGTGGGCGGTTGAGGCGCTTCGCGCCCAACCAAGCCCACGAGCGCTCCAACCCACCTTGCTACGCTACGTCCCCGTCGCCGCTGGCACCC